>CAJAYT010000025.1 GCA_903949285.1 uncultured Burkholderiales bacterium | reverse complement strand
TGCGCTGATTGATAAGGATAAAAATCCGAAATGGAAATACTCAATACAGGATGTAGTTCCAAGTCTCATCAAAGAACAATTCCCGCTCCTTTTTTCAATCTAGCCCCCCTTGGAGTTTTGGATTCATGAAAATTTTGAATAAAGCACCATAATCTAATTCGATTGAGTGGCTATAGGGTTTTGACGGATTAAATGGCTTTCACGTTGAAAGGACCCAACAGGGCGATCTAAACCTCGATACAAAATGCGCGAATTCCAAACATTAGCATCTAATTAGATTCCAAGCGCTTGGGATTCAAGCACATTCAAAGGCAACAAGCCCTGTAGCAGTATTAGAGATGGGAATGTGATAATTTTCATGAATTTTATGGATGTTAAATTCTTGAGCATCACCCAATGCGCCCCTCATGGCAAGCCACATGAGCAACTCTACACCCTGGGTACCGGTTTGCTCAACCAACTCTTCAATAGTGAAGCGAGTAGCCCACTGAGGTTCATTTAGGAGACTATCCATAAACTCGAGATCAAATTTCTTATTTATGAAACCCGCTCGGGCACCGTCAAGTTGATGGCTGAGTCCTCCCGTTCCTAGAATTACAACATTTTTGCTCGCATCCCAATTTCTAATGGCACGTCCAACCGCTTGTCCTAGGGCAAAGACACGTTTTGCACTAGGCAAGGGAAATTGAACAGTATTAATACAAATTGGAACCACTGTTACAGGGCACTTACCTGGCCACAGCAGCTTTAAAGGTATCGTAAACGCATGATCAACCAACATTTCCTGACAGCTGACGATGTCAAATTCGTCTTGAATGAGCTGGTCAATCAGATGCCAAGAGAGCTCTTGATTCCCGTTAAGTGGATCGGTAACAGGTATACCCCACCCTTCGTCGGCATTTGAATAAGTCGCAGCAGCCCCAACCGCGAAGGTTGGCATCTTATCTAAGAAGAAATTCAGTCCGTGGTCGTTGTAAAACACAACGGCAACATCTGCTTGAGCAGTTTGCAACCAATCACGCACCGGAGGGAAACCATCAAAAAATGGCTTCCAATAAGGATCCTCCTGAAGCCCCTTAGCTATTGCCGATCCAATTGAGGGTATGTGTGAACAAGCTACGCCACCAATAATATGCGCCATATCAATATTCCTAGTTATAAGCCTGAAGTTTTGCCTTAAAGGCTTCCTTGGAGAGGCCGGTTTGCTGCGCTCCTATGTCTTGGACATCCAGGCCAAAAATACCAGCAAATTTCGCAAGGTAATAAATATTTCCGCCTGCATCAAGCAATCGCAGCACGTTTCTAGATTGGATTGCATTGACTTGATCTGGACTGAGACCGTAAGAGTTCATATAAGCTACTTCGTCAGATTTAAATGCATCTCTGTTCTCCTTGGAGTTAAAGGAAAAGCACATTTTGTTGAGAGCATAACCTTTTTGCGCTTGGATGGGACCAAACAGTGTTGTACCAGGAATAGTCTTTTGAGTCATAAAATGCGCCTCGAATTTTCTAATAAAAAGCTAGAGTTAGTCGCCAAGGACACTTACCAATTAGTAGTCTTCACCTGAAGATTTTCGTCATTTAACGCCCTCTGAAGTTTGATTTAGATCAACGCGCATACGAAATTTAATATGGAGATAGTCCTTCTATCTACTAAACCAATTTCTTTAGCGTTACCAGTTTGTAATACTTAAATTGAAATGAATTCGAAATGTACCTAGCCCGCTACAAAGATAAAAATTCAGAAATCTTGGGTTCAATAAGTAAGAATGAGTTGCAGAATCGTTTTTTAATTCAGAAACTGAACTGGTAATTTGCATCCATCCCTTGAACGCATAGGTACTGTTTGAGGATTGCTTTAGGCCAAAAAAAACGCCTCAGTAAAATTGAGGCGTTTTTGATTTGGCGGAAACGGAGGGATTCGAACCCTCGATGGAGCTCATCACCCCATACTCCCTTAGCAGGGGAGCACCTTCGGCCTCTCGGTCACGTTTCCTGGTGCCTAGATTATGCCTGAACTTGGTCCAAGTCAAAGGCCTTATGCAAAGCTCGGACGGCTAATTCCATGTATTTTTCATCAATTACAACAGAAGTTTTGATCTCGCTGGTAGAAATCATCTGAATATTGATACCTTCTTCACTTAAAGTTCTAAACATTTTGCTGGCTATACCAACATGCGAACGCATACCAATCCCCACTATGGATACTTTGCAAATCTTCGTGTCGCCTAAAGCCTCTGTGGATCCCAGGGTAGGTAACACCTTCGCCTTGAGTAGATCCATGGCTCTAGCAAAATCATTCCTATGTACGGTAAAGCTAAAGTCGGTGCGTCCGTCCTTACCAATATTTTGAATGATCATATCGACCTCAATATTGCCCTCGGCAACGGCTCCTAAGATTTGGTATGCAATACCTGGCTTATCAGGCACCCCGATGATCGATATTTTGGCTTCGTCGCGATTAAATGCGATACCTGAGACAACAGCTTGTTCCATTTGTGTATCTTCCTCAAAAGTAATTAAGGTGCCAGATTTGGCCTCTTCTTGAATGTTTATATCCCAAGGGGTAAAGCTTGACAGCACCCTGAGGGGAACTTTGTATTTACCTGCAAATTCAACTGATCTGATTTGCAGGACCTTGCTGCCCAAGGACGCCATCTCCAGCATTTCCTCAAAGGAAACAGTCTTAAGGCGCCTGGCTTCTGGCACTACCCTTGGATCAGTGGTGTAGACCCCGTCCACATCGGTGTAAATCAAACATTCATCAGCCTTCATAGCGGCTGCAACAGCTACAGCGGAGGTATCTGAGCCCCCTCTCCCAAGAGTAGTGATGTTTTGATTTTCATCCACGCCTTGGAATCCAGTAATGATCACGACCCGTCCGGCTTGTAAATCATCTCTAACTCTTACGTCATCAATCGATTCGATGCGGGCTTTGGTATAGGCGCTGTCTGTTCTGATAGGAACCTGCCAACCGGCGTAGCTGACGGAGTCCATACCCTCGCTTTGGAGGGCGATGGCCAAAAGAGCCGAGGAAGCTTGCTCGCCCGTGGACGCCAGCATATCCAACTCACGCATGTAAGAGCGCGTTTCTTTGGCAGGAGCCAATTCTTTTGCCAGGCCCAGCAAACGGTTGGTCTCACCGCTCATTGCGGATGGGACAACGACCATTTGATGCCCTGCACGGGCCCACTTGGCCACACGCTTTGCCACATTTTTGATGCGCTCAGGAGACCCCATCGAGGTTCCACCGTACTTATGAACTATTAGTGCCATTTGAATTTTGTTGTAACAACTGTCTCAAGGACAAACCGTCTATTGTAACAATTCAGACCAGGCCAATACTTCCCCAGTGCGGGTGACGAAACCAAGCCCAAGTTTTAATTCGATTTTGTGCCCCCTGGTCTTGCATCGACCAATTTGGGAGATCAGTTCCTGTAGTTGCGGATTTGAGGGGGTAACGCCTAAGCTAGCGAACCAAAACCTTAGTACGTTGGCACACCGGTGCACACTGAGAGTTTGAAGTAACTTGATTTTGGGGGGATTACCGACTCGGTGTAAATCCTCCTGTGCCAACTCATTAAGAAGCAGCTGTGCCTGGGCTGCATGCCTGGCGCTGCGCGCAGCAGTTTGTCGAAAAGCGGGAAACGCTTTGTAAATGGAGGGAACAACATCTACCCGGATTTTGTTGCGCGTGAACTGGGTATCTTGGTTGGTGGGGTCTTCAATCCAAGCTTGCCCCCTCTCTCGCAGCCAAGTCTTAATCACTTGAGAGCTAACATCCAAAAAAGGCCTGTAATACTGAACGCCCATTCGCTCAAAATTAGGTGCCATACTCGATAAGCCCGGTAATCCAGCCCCCCTAGACAAAGCCAGGAGTAATGTTTCGACCTGATCGTCAGCGTGCTGCCCCAAAAGGACGGTGCGCACCTCACCGCCCCACTCTTTGGACAGCACGGATGCAAACGCTTTGTAACGGGCTAAACGGGCAGCCTCCTCGGGGCTCTCACCTAAGCGGTGAGAGGCCTTGATATATTCAATGTGTAAGGGTACTTGGAGTCGATCGCAAACGCTGGTGCAGTGCTCAGCAAAGGAGTCAGCTGCAGCTTGAAGTCCATGGTGTATGTGGACAGCTCTAAGGGGAGTCAAAGTACCAGCGGCTTGAGAGTGAAGCTTCCAGTAATCGGCGCTGGCTATGAGTAAAGCTGTCGAATCAGCTCCTCCGCTGAAAGCCACCGCAGTCGGAACTGAGGGATTAACGTGCGAGGACCTCATGAGCTCGACCAAATCCGTCGTTTGAGTTACACGGATCGAACCAGCCAAGTTGATCTGGTCAAGCGAGGCTTTTTTATTTTTCATACAGCTAGACTCGGTTTGTACGAGTCCTGTTTTTGTGATTTCTTAATGGAAAGCCATTAACTCTCACAATGCTTAAATCCCCGCCTCAGCTTTGATATCACTATAACGTCCGTAGCTTTGAAGTCGATCATAACGACGATCAAGCAACTCTTTAAGCTTTAAATCACTGACTTGACGAAGTGCATCATTCAAACCGCGCTTGAGCTGAGCGCAGATTTGTTTGACATCGCGGTGGGCGCCACCCACAGGTTCATTGACAATTTTGTCAATCAAACCCAGCGCTTTGAGTCTGTGCGCGGTAATGCCAAGCGCTTCGGCTGCGTCACTAGCACGGTCCGCGGTCTTCCACAAAATAGATGCACAGCCCTCTGGACTAATCACAGAATAAATGGAGAATTGAAGCATCAGTACCTGATCGGCAACGCTTATCGCAAGCGCACCTCCAGATCCTCCCTCGCCAATGATCGTAGTGATGATGGGCACTTCAAGTTGAGCCATCTCAAAAATATTACGACCGATTGCCTCACTTTGACCACGCTCCTCTGCGTCGATACCAGGGTAGGCTCCCGGGGTATCAACAAAAGTGAAGACGGGTAATTTGAATTTTTCAGCCGTTTTCATCAAGCGCAGCGCCTTGCGGTAGCCCTCAGGCCTGGTCATACCAAAGTTCCTAGCGGCACGCTCTTTAGTATCGCGACCCTTTTGATGACCAAGGACCATACAAGGCGAGCCGTTGAAGCGAGCTAAACCGCCTACGATGCTTAAATCATCGGAGAAGTGTCGGTCCCCGTGCATTTCCTTGAAATCCGTAAAGATCTCGCGAACATAGTCCAGAGTGTAGGGACGCTCGGGGTGGCGTGCTATTTTAGTGATTTGCCACGGGGTCAAATCGCTGTAGATGTCTTTAGTGAGTTGTTGGCTTTTCTTGGATAACTGCTCTATTTCGTGGGAGATATCTACAGCAGATTCGCTTTGTACATATCTCAGTTCCTCGATCTTGCCCTCTAACTCGGCGATGGGTGTCTCGAAATCTAGAAATGTCTTTTTACTCAAACAGAACTCCTGTAGAAATGGGCTTGAAGGGGCCCATCCGATGACTCCAATTATCGCCTAAAGGGCTACGGTAGCAATACCTTGAACTAGTAATTAATTATTAATATGCGCCGCTGAGCTTAATATTCCACTGGCACTGGATCCAATGAGCGCCAAATGTACCAAGTCGCAACGCTACAAAACGGGGCCCAAGGCGCAGCGACCTCCCTTGCCTCGCTTCTACTGACGGATTCACCAGAGAAGTAATTGTGACTGATCCCGTTAATGAGGCCCACATCATCGAGCGGCAAAACGTTGGGCCTCATCAGATGAAAGATCAACAACATCTCTGCAGTCCATCGCCCAATCCCTCTGATGGCAACTAACTCAGCGATGATTTCCTCGTCTTGCATCGTGTTCCACTCTTTGACACGGACTCCGTCGTTGTCAAAGTGCAGGGCCAAGTCGACCAGATACTCCACCTTGCGAGCTGATAGACCGGCTGCGCGCATGTGGTCAACATTCATTTTTAGGACACTTGCGGGCGTTAACTTTTTGGTCAGCAATACAAACCGCTCCCAAACCGTTTGTGCGGCCTTGACCGAGATCTGCTGACCAACAATACTTCTGGCTAAAGTCACAAATGCGTCCCCCCTTGACTGCAAGCAGGCTTCGCCAAACTGAGGGATCAGGCGGCGCATGACACGGTCTTTTTTAGCCAAATGTTTGCACGCCTCCTCCCAGTAATCGGGGGTGACGATCTTGATCTCGTCTGACTTTGGTTTAGGGCTCATCATTTAGCCTCTTTCCCACTGTGTACCCAGGGGTGAGTCTTTAAGAATAATGTTTTGAGCGGCTAAGTCGGCCCTGATTTTATCGGCTGAGGCAAAATCTTTGTTCTTCTTTGCAAGTGCTCTAGCATCGATTAATGCTTGTATGTCCTCTGCACTCAGGTCGCCCGCTTTGGATCCTGCATCACTTTGCAAGAACTCATTTGGACTACGCTGCAACAGGCCCAAGACGGCGCCGAGATTTTTAAGCAATCTGGCCAATTCAGGTAACTGAGTTCGGTTGACTTCTCCGGCCAGTTCGAACAAAACGGAGACAGCCTCAGGAGTTGCAAAATCTTCATCCATTGCACTCTTAAACCGAGCAGCAAAAGGATTAAGCCAATCGATGGCGGCATTGGTCGGAGTAGTCAAATCCTGATGAGGTCTAGAGTCAACGGGTACTAATGATAGTGCCGTGTATAGCCGCTTTAAAGCCCCCTTGGCATCATCCAAATGAACATTACTGTAATTGAGGGGTGAGCGGTAATGGGAGCGAACCACAAAGAAGCGAACAGTCTCTGGATCGTAAACTTTCAATACATCTTTGATGGTGAAGAAGTTGCCCAAACTCTTTGACATCTTCTCGTTATCAACGTTGATGAACCCGTTGTGCATCCAAAATTTAGCGAACTGGTTTTGATCACTGGCCCCATCAGGCCCACTATGATTGTGATAGTTGGGACTTGCTCCCTCACTTTGAGCGATCTCGTTCTCGTGATGAGGAAACTGCAGGTCCGCACCTCCGCCGTGAATATCTATGGGCATCCCTAGTTCAGCTAAACTCATTGCAGAACACTCGATGTGCCAACCCGGGCGTCCAGCGCCGTATTGACTCGCCCATTTAACCTCTTCAGGTTCATCTGTTTTTGCGCTTTTCCAAAGCACAAAATCAAGCGGATCTTCCTTACCGTCCAATACCGCAACTCTTTCGCCTGCATGCAATTCGTCCAACGACTTGCCAGATAATTTTCCGTAGCCCTTGAACTTTCTGACTGCAAAATTCACATCCCCTGACGGGGTTTGATAAGCGAGTCCATTTTCCTTAAGCGTATCGATCATGGAGAGCATCTGGGGTATGAAGTCGGTTGCTCTAGGCTCAGCGCTTGGAGCCTCAATACCTAGGGCATCAGAGTCCTCGTGCAGAGCAACTATCATTCTATTGGTGAGGTCACGGATGCTCTCTTTATTCTCCACTGCACGGCGAATGATTTTGTCATCAATGTCAGTGATGTTGCGCACATAAGTAACCTTGTAGCCACTGGCTTTTAACCAACGTTGAACAACGTCAAAAGCAATCATTGACCTAGCATGCCCCAAATGACAGTAGTCGTAAACCGTCATCCCACAAACATACATTTGTACGTGCCCCTCATTTAGAGGGGTAAATTCTTCCACCCCACGCTTGAGCGTGTTGTATATGCGTAATCCCATGAATTAACTAATGTCTCGTAAAGCATATTGCCCCGACAAGGGGCAATATATTGATGTAATTAAAAATGCGCAAATAAACAATTTTCTGATCTGTCGAAAGACACTCGAAGGGAAAGAGTTTAGCAATATTTATGCAGTTGTGTAACTATATTTCCTAAGTCTATGAATATATTAGCCGCACTCCAGCACTTGAATGCACACGATCAATTCTTTAGTACTAATAAGATACGCAACCAGCGAAGTACTCACCTATTCAGAAAAGCCTTGATTTGTTCGCCAACTTTTGCTATGTCAGTAATACCGTCAATATGTCCGCCGTCTCCTGGGATCTCGACATACTCTGCAGCATTACCTTGCTTTTTCAAAAGTGCAACAGCACGTTTGGAGTACTCGGGAAGGAGTAATTGATCCGAAGATGCAGGGATAAAGAGCGCCTTGGCTTTAATGGGTTTGATGCCCTCCTCTACCGAGTTTGCATTGCCAACGCGAAAGAGTTGATTGGCTCTTACAAGATATAAAAAGTGATTCGCATCAGCAATCTTTGCTCTAGCAACGCTTGCCCGCTCGATGCCTTCAACAATCGCAAAAGTATTTTGCCAATCGTCCAAAGGATTCTTGCCAGCAACGCTCCAGTTGCGAGAAAAAGTGCGCTCAGACCACCCCGGGTTTCTGGAATTTATAGTCACGACTTGAAGGGATTGTTGCAACCCTTTTAAAGGCTTGTCTGCCTTGTCGTAGTAATTACCGCCGTTCCAATTAGGGTCAGAAAGAATTGGGTTGGCCCAAATTTGTGCCTCCTCAATCAAGAATGCGCCAGCTTCCAAGCCCCCTGGGATGACTGGAATGATGCGCTCCACCATATCGGGAAACATAGCGGCCCACTCCACGGTTTGAAGCGAACCCATGGACGCACCCGTTACGGCGGCTAACTTTTTAACCCCCAGCTTATCGGCTAACGCTTTTTGTACACGAACAAAATCTTGAATCGTCACAATTGGGAAACTCATGGCATATGGTTTGCCAGTATCTGGGTTGATAGAGGCGGGACCTGTGGTCACTACGCTTGGGTCATTGGCGCCCAAATTAACCAGGGAATCTGAGGCGATGATGAAATATTTTTCGGTGTCATACGGTTTTCCAGGACCAATGATGCTGTCCCAGTAACCAGGCGCAGCGTCCGAATCCTTATACTTCCCCGCAGCATGTGAGTTGCCAGAGAAAAAGTGACATACCATGATGGCGTTGTCCCCTTTTGCATTTAACGTGCCGTAGGTTTCAAACCCCACTTTTAGATTTTTAATCGTTTTACCCCCAATCGTTTGATACGAAGGCATCTCAAATGTCTGTTTCTGTACAAGCCCGTCCAAGGCGAAGCACTGTAAGCCGATTGAGCCAAAGAAAATCGAGAAGATAAAACGAATTACTTTTTGGATGGGTGTCATGCAAATACCTTATTTAAGCTTTGAATTGCAATTTTCTACCTATGCAACTGAGTTAGAGCATATGAGAAACACCTAGTTATGGGGGGCTTTAATTGGGCTCAGATCAGCGCCGGATCAACCTCATCAAGCAAACCGGGAACAGATGCGTAGCTGCAGCCCAAGTAGGCTTGTGAAATGAAAGCCTTCCCCTCCAGCATCAAAAAGGTTATGATATTGTGAATTTTGAACACCACCAAGCCTTGAAGCTCAATTCCCCACTATCGGCCCTTCTCTTGGCACCGCTCCTACTAAGCGGATGTGCACTCGCATTGAGCTACCCATTGACTTCTGCAAGCTTGGGCGTTTGGGGTGCAACCGGCAAAAGCCCCAGCGACCATGCAATTAGCTACGTCACAGACCAAGACTGTGAATCTATGCGGCTTTTGAATTCGGAGAATATGTGCCAAAGGGTTAATACAAAACCCGTGGAGGTCGTAGACAAGAGCACTCGCTACAAAGATTGATATCAAGGCGCCAAATTTAGGGAAAACGGGGGCTTTGCTCCCCGCAACTTAAAGGTAGCATGGGATACATTCTGACTGTGGAGTTCTGTGTTGATACATCAAAATTTAAATTTAAATCAGGCAAAGTCTCAAACCCTTGCAAGGCATTTATTCAGTCCTTTGTCAAAGATTTTATTGCTGGTTTTATTCATTGTTTCACTCGACCATGGGGTATACGCTGCTGACCCAATGCCCCAAGCCAACAACAAGTGGGTCACCACCTGGGTTGCATCTGTTCAGGGCCCCTATCCAATCGGCAATCCCTCTGCCCAGCCCAACCAAAGCTTTGCCTTCCCTGATCCCGCTCAAGGCGCAAACGATCAATCATTTCGTCTCATCGTAAAACCTGACCTTTGGGGTCACAGCACCCGGATTCGACTCTCCAACGCATTGGGTAGCCGACCTGTGACTTTTGATCACATCTATGTTGGTCTGCAACTTAGCAGTGCATCGCTATTTGAACACTCCAACCAAGCCGTATCCTTTAATCACAGCAAATCCATCACCATCCAACCAGGTGACTGGGCATGGAGTGATCCCGTGGTGCTGCCTTTTGCAAAAGGAGCCACAGGGTCCAAGAGCCAGTTTCTTGAAGGTCGCAAAATGGCGGTCAGTTTCCATATTGATGGCTCCAGTGGTCCTATGACCTGGCACGCGAAAGCCCTCACCACCTCATACGTGAGTGGGCCCAATTCTGGAGCAGTATCGGAGCAAGAGTCCGAGCAATCATTTCCTTACTCTACAGCTTCATGGTTTTTCTTAGATGCAGTCGACATGATGCTGCCCAAAACAACTAAAGTGATCCTCAACTTTGGGGACTCCATTACGGACGGCACTGCCTCAACCATGAATACCGATGACCGCTGGCCTGATGTACTGTCCAGAAGGTTACACCGACAATTCGGGCACCAAGTCGCGGTCTTAAACGCGGGCATTGGGGGAAACCAAATTGCGGGGCCAAGGGAGTACTCGCCCCAAAAGGCTTTTGCTGGTGGTCCCTCATCAGAGATGCGATTAGACAGAGATGTCATATCCCTGTCGGGCGTCAACTTAGTTGTTTGGCTGGAGGGCATTAATGACTTTAGCAAAAACGGAAATGCAAGTGTAGAGTTGGTCACAAGCAAACTCACTGAAGGTGTTCAACGCTTGAACCGCGCTGGAATCAAAGTCATGGGAGCGACTGTAGGCTCCGCTTTAAACAGCACAAGTGCAGCACACGGTTCCTTGGAGCAAGACACCAAACGAAGAGTCCTAAACAGTTTTATTAAAAATTCGAGTTTATTTGTCAATGTCGTTGACTTTGACCAGGCAACCCTTGATCCACTCACAGGGGAGATGAAGTCAGAGTTTGTGCCCGAAAGTACGACCGGCGGACCAGGAGAGAAACTGCACCCCAACCGTGTCGGATACCAGGCAATGGGGAATGCGTTTGATTTGCGCTCGGTTGCTGATATTTTGCAACTCAAATAATTTTAATTTGCAGTTAGAATTTGGTGGTTGGGTCTGGGGCCTTAGATAGTTTGCAAATCCCCACTCATAATCAGCATTTTGCGACACACACATTCGTGACGTCAACTATGTCTTAGCCTTTCTTTGCCGACGTACTACGAAATTGAAAAATATACTATTTCCGCAGTGTTTTCTGTCCCTTAAAAGGGGCACCGGAATTGCTGCGATCGCCCTCTTCACTGCCCTGAGCGCCACCAGTAACTTTTGCGTAGCTCAAAGTCAATTTGTGCGACTGGTACCAACGCCCCACATGCAGGTAACGCAGCTGCTCAAAGAGAGTAAGAAAAAGGAAGCGTTAGCGTTTGTCATCAATTATTTGAAATCAAACCCCAATGATCCTCAAATGCTTTTTTGGAAAGCAAAAATCCTGAATGAGTCTGGCCTTGCCGCAGACAAAGAAGAGGCGCTGCAGATTTATAACAGCCTGAGTGAGAATTACCCTGAGCTCGCCGAGCCTCATAATAATTTGGGTGTCATCTATGCTGGGCAAGGCGATAGTGCTAGGGCAATACATTACTTTGAACTTGCACTTAAAGCAAACCCTGGTTATGCTTTAGCGAGTGAGAATTTAGCTGATTTATACGTGCAGCAAGCTGCTAAATACTACCAAAATGCTATTGAAAACGACCCAAATAATAGGGGTGCCAAAGCAAAACTTGAGAAACTTAACTCCCCGGTCATTGCGTCTGATCCCCTCTCATCCTCCCCCACAACAACTCCAAAAAAATAAAGGCTTCACGTGCTTATGGTTTCCACTATGCAAATGATCACTTCCAGATTCACCATTCAAAGATTGATTTCTCAATTGCTTTTAGCAACAGGTTTGCTTTTATGCTTCGCATCCAGTGCACAAAACTCTTCAGCAATTGAGAACACAGCTACCAATCCTAGCGCTGAACTTAAGAACCAAGTTAACACCAAATACCCAAAAGTAAAATTTGTAACGTCTCAAGGAGAAATTCTTCTTGAACTCTACCCAGATAAAGCGCCAAAAACAGTTGCCAACTTTCTCCAATACGTTAAGGAAAAACACTACGAGGGAACAATCTTTCACAGAGTTATCAATGACTTTATGATTCAAGGTGGCGGTTTTGATACAAAGTTTACTGAACGCAAAACTCGCCCCCCCGTAATGCATGAGGGCCGCCAAGCTCTGTCACAGGGCGGCCCAAGAAATACAGTTGGCACAATTGCTATGGCCCGCACAGGAGACCCGCAATCCGCGACAGCTCAGTTTTTTATTAACGTAAAGGACAACCTTAATTTAGACCCTGTGATTATTCCGCCTGGAGACCCAGTACCCTCTATTGAGTTTAATGGTCGTATTTACAAAAATATCGCACGCGCCCAACTCGAACAAGCCCCGCAGTTATATGGTTATACAGTTTTTGGTAGAGTGATAGCAGGTATGGATACGGTTGAAAAAATTAAACTCCTCCCAACCGGCTCCGGTGGTCCCTTTGCAACCGATGTTCCCAAAACAATGGTGATTATCCAATCAGCAACCATTGTTCAGTAATTTAACTTCAATCCATTTTAAAAAATCATTATGAGCAATCCAAAAGTAGCGCTTCACATACAAGATATGGGCACAATTACCCTCGAATTAGACCAAGAAAACGCACCAATCACCGTCGCCAACTTTCTTAACTATGTAAAAAGTGGTCACTATGAGGGTGTTATTTTTCACCGTGTTATTGAAGATTTCATGATCCAAGGGGGCGGGTTTGACGCAGAGATGAAAGAGAAGGAAACGGGAGACCCCATTGAAAATGAGGCCGACAACGGCTTAACAAATGACCACTACACCATTGCGATGGCAAGAACAAGTGATCCGCACTCCGCTTCTGCTCAGTTTTTTATCAATACAACAGACAATGATTTTCTAAACCACACAGGTAAATCCCCCAGTGGGTGGGGTTACGCTGTATTTGGGAAAGTTGTTGACGGTGAAGACATCGTTGATCAGATCAATACCGTTAAGACGACCAGACGTAATTTCCATGATGATGTACCTAAGCAAAACGTTGTGATCGAAAGCGCCGAGATACTTTAATATCTCGAACAAAATGCCTCTCAACTTTAGACCAAGGATGCATTGTGGGCTACCTCTAACTTACATGCGTCCGTCATACACTAAAGCTTAGCCATCAGCCATTAGCCGCTGGCCCATTACCTAATGCAAAAACTTCTCAAAAAGGTTGAAATCAAGGACCAAGGTTGCATTGATTTCATCTCCGATCTTCACCTCCAACCCAGTGATATGGCTACGTTTGAGGCTTGGTCGCGCTATATGCGCTCCACGCCTGCAGGATCGTTGTTTATTTTGGGTGATTTTTTTGAGGTATGGGCTGGAGATGATTTTTTAGAGTCTGAACTTGCCAGTTTTGAAAATCGTTGCGTATCCGTTCTAAAGGAGCAGGCACCGCGTTTGTCGATTTACTTTATGGCAGGCAACCGTGACTTCTTGCTCAAGGACAAAGCACTCACAACTGCAAATATGAAAGCACTGGATGACCCCTGTCTTTTGCGTGCTCAAGGGCATGAATTTGTTCTTAGCCACGGCGATGCAATGTGCCTAACGGATATTGAATATTTAAAATTTAGACAACTGGTCAGAGATGAACGATGGCAAACACAATTCCTGGCTAAACCTTTAGAGGAGAGATTAGCTATTGCCAAGTCCATGCGTATCAAAAGTGAGGAAGAGAAGGCTAAATACCGAAGCGCTTTTGAAGCATCAAAATCAAATGCAGACAAAGCCAATTCTCAAAGCGAATACTTCATGGGTTTGCACGATGTAGACACGGAGTTTGCAAACTCTGTACTCGACACATTTCACTGCGACACACTCATTCATGGACACACTCACCGTCCAGGAGATTATGCGCTTTCGGGAAACAAACGCAGAATAGTCCTGAGTGACTGGGATGCTTCTAGCGCACCCCCTCGCCTGGAAGTACTGCGCTTAGAGGGTGGTACGCTAACACGGCACAAACTAGCCTAATACGCACTTTTCGAGCGCAAGACATCAAAATTTCATGTCCATTCTTGCGCCTTCTAAGACACTATCAATGCTTAAGCATGGTTTTAAGAACCGTTTGCAGTCTGTTAGCGACCTCTGCATTAAAGGGGCCAGATAAAACACCTGCGGCATCCTCTGCCCATGTTTGCGCCGGAGCGGGATCGTTTCTTTTGGTGAGTAATTGAAGTTGCAAATTCCTACGAGCTTGTAATTCACTGGCAGGCGTAGGTGCATTAGCGGCCATCTCTAGTCGCAACAAAGCCTCATGATTTGATTTGTCGGACCCAGTTTGAACTGCTTTGATCCAGTTCATTCGCTGATTGGCGTTGATACGCGAACCCAGTTCCTTCAGTGAAGGAACGAGGTCAGGATTTTTATCTTTCCAGGCACTCATCAAATTGGTCAGAGTTTGTCCATGAGCTTGTGCTGCTAATTTACGCATCGCAGCCTCAGCCGCCTCTAGCGCCTGGCGTTGCGCTCTAAATGCAGCGTCTCCAAGGCGAGGTCCACGGGGTTCACGAGTTTCCCTTGAATCCCTAGAGTCTCTACCCATGCCAAAGTTACCAGGTCTCGCAGCACCCGTAGGTTTGGAGTCTCTTGGGCCGCGAGAATCTCTGGAGTCTTTGCCTCTTGCGGCACCAAAACCCCTTTGACCGCGCGAATCCACAGCCGCTCTGGACTCAGAGCCTTTTGCTCCGGGTCGGTCATCGCCCCGCACAGCTACGACTACTTTTGCAGGTTTTGTAGGTGCAGGCACTGGGGCAGCAGGAACTGGAGCAGACGCGGGCACAGCTTCAATAGCATCGCCCTTATCCCCAGCAGCCAAAGAAGGTTCAGCGGTTGTAGAGAGCTCACTTGGAGGTTCACTTGTTACGTGAGAACTTAAATCTTGATCACCGTCAAGACTCGTATTTACTGCCTCAACGGGTGTTGCCGGTGCTACTGCCTCGATACTGGGTGACGAGGACGCAGTTTCTGTAGTCGTTTTCACGGTAGGCGTATTCACTGCAGCATCTGCATTCATGGAGACATCGTGCAAATGTTGCATTGCAGCTTTTATCTTGGCTGCGTCAGCTTCCTTGATAGCTTGCTCAAGTGCCTTAGAAGCAGCCAGCACCAATTCATCATGCGCACTCATAGACTGTGCAACTTGAGCGCGCTCAGCGCTCTTGCGTTGAAAAGCCTCATCTAGGGGCTTTTTGAATTCATCCCAAAGCCGCTGGGCGAGTTTTCTGTCAATGGGGACGACATGCGATTCATCTTGCCAACGCTGTTGCAAAGCTTTGATAGGCTCGATTTTTAAGACAGGTTGAGCACCCAAAATTTTGGACTCTTCAATAAGAGCCTTACGTCTTGCGATACTTTCACTTTGCAACGTATCGATAGGCAGATGCGCAGTATGAATGGCCTCTTTCCAAAGCACCTGAAGCTCAGCAAATACTTTCTCGCTTACATGCCCGCAAGCGCGCCATTTCTCAGAGAACTCGTGCAATTGTCTTTGTACGCCTCTCCAGTCTGGACCCTTACTATGCACCTCGGCCCAGGCCTTCACCTCAGCGATGAGCTCTAGTCGTTGTGCTTTGTGCGCCTGAGATTGAGCACGAGTTTGCTGCAACCATTCGTGAACATAGGGATACGCCAAATTACATGCGTTATCAAAACGTTTCCAAAGCGCGTGGTTCGGCAACCCACCTTGATCAGTTTGCTTCCAATCTTCGCGAAGCTTACGCAAGGTTTCTTGCAACTTGCGTGGCCCCATTGTCGGAACGTAATCAGGGCTGGGCTTGTTTTTAGTTGCAGCGTTTAAAGACGCTGTTGAATCTTGAGATTCAGAGAATTCAGCGTGAATAGGCTCTTGCGCAGTAACTGGTGAATGCTCGGCACTCACAGATTTTGTTTCGTTGAGGGCTAGGGACTTTGCGTGGGTTAAGTCCAAAGCATCTGTTGGATGAGCTTCGTTGGATATATCCAAGGAAGTCGGCACAATTACAGGCGCGCCCACTTGTTCATTTGTAGGGCTCGCAACTTCAGAATCATTCGCTCGCCCAGGAGTAACTTTGTCCTCAAGAGTAACTTTTTCTACCTCACCTTTTTGACGATCTGATTTTTTCGAATTGGGCTTAGCCCCTTTGATTTCTACACTGGGTTTTGCACGTTGCAATAGTCCTTCAGCCTTAGCTACTAACTCAGCTCTAATTTGATCCGCTCTCCAGCGCTGCCAGCCCTCCAACTCGCCAGCAGCTAACAAAATGCTCTGGGCATGGCGCTCCATGCGCTGATCAATGATTTGGCCGAATTCTTTTAGAGCTTGCCTGAGATTAGCCGCGGCCCCAGCGCTGGCCTTTCCGTGCCCCTCAGCAAGCTCCTTTTCAAGCACACTCATGCAATGCTGCATCGTTTGCTTGGCTTGCGCTTTAAGAGCCGGGTCAACATCAACTTTTTTCTTAGACTGTTGGGATAATGCATCGGCAGACTTTTCCTCACTCCCCCCAGATCCTGCACGCTTGTGCTTAATCTCGTCAGCCCAAGCAGGCACCGCTGGTAGCGCCTCAGTAGGATCGTTTGCACTCAGTGCAGCCTGTTTAAGAGCTGCACTAAAGGCCTCCCAAACTAGTTTCAAATGCTCGGCACTTGTCTGTAATGCTGGCGTGTATTTAGGATCCACGCTGGACCAATCCGCTTGGCTAAGAAGTGCATTTTGCTCAGTACTCCAACGCTCAACGTCAGCAGCTAAAGCGCTCTCGAGGGATTGTGCCTCTTCCCAATACTTAGTGGAGAGCACCTCAATTCTTTGAGCCAACAGAACTGCGGCTTCGCGTTGAACCTGAGCACGGTGTTGCAAATCTTCAATGGTTTTCACACGGTCAGCCAACGCTCCGCGCAAACTAGCCAAAGGCTCTTTAGAAATGGGGGCACCCTCTTTGGCTGCGTCTCTTTGCCAGGCCATCGCGTCCGCAATGTTGAGTTTATGAGTTTTCAACAACGCATTAGCTTTATCTGCCCACAGGGATGTCAGGGCTTCTTGAGTTTGAGCCTTCTTGATTTCGTCCATTGATTCACGTACTTGCCTTGCTGCGCCCTTGTCCTTTGCACTGAGTAACTTGAACACCTCATTCATTTGCTCATAGGAGGGCTGTGGGCTTGACTCCAACCAGGCTTTGATGAGCTGAGTCCTAGCCAAAGAAGTGGAAGCAGTAATGGCCCCCCCAGTTAGTTGGTCAAGTGAAGAAGAATCGGTGGAATGGTCAGAGTGTGCAGTCACAATAATATTTACTTAAATAAGAAAAGGTATTTTCGTTATATTTGTTAGCTAAAAAGGACAAGTTGCCAAATAACAGACAAAGGAGTCGTTAATTTAGCCACGTCCTTGAATAAATCCTTACCAAATACAACTTAAATGAGATTTAGGGTTGAAATTAAATAATTCAATGTCGGTAGAAAAAACAATTAATTAAGACCTATATTGTCAACGTAATAGGCTGAATAACCTACTATTGTTAATTCTTAATCATTCACAACCTTGAAGAATTATGATTTTACCACCCCCTTTAGAGGCTGTAACCTATTGAATACATTGCACAAACCAAGGCATACCTATAAAATAGTGGGCCAATGACCGTAGAGTGCACTCTCGCAGCACGCTTTAATACCCCCTGTGTGGCGAGTAGTTTGAACCCGCATTGACCTAAACTACAGCAGCTTTTTTTGCATTCATTTAGGGTTGATCTCAATTTTTTGAGCGCACCGAACGCATCTGGCGTTTCATCATCACCAAGTTAATTGTTTTTATTAAAAAACACAAGAGTGTCATTCCAGGAGATCGAATTTGACGGCTATTCAACAATTCAGGTACGGACTTAGAACCTTTGCAAGTGATGTGACTCAGGGGTTTTTGGCCATCACGCACAACGGACTTGCGTTGGTTGGGCTCGTGGTTTTCTCCTCCTGTTTAGCCTTAACCATCAAACCTGAACTCAGAATTCAAAGCGAGACCTTCTTACTAGGTTGGTTGCAACAACAACAAGAGGATGAGACAGGCATCTCAACGGACGCTGACGCGGTAGACCGCGCAACTGCCGCAGACCCCAGTGAACTCCCCAAACAACAAGCAAATCTGGCTTATTGGCTTAGCAAGAAATACCACGTGGCGCCAGAGCCTTTGAGTGCTTTGGTTTCCGAGGCTTATGAGGTGGGTCCCAAAAATAATTTGGATCCAACTCTGATTCTTGCTGTGATGGCTATTGAGTCTGGCTTTAATCCTTTTGCTCAAAGCTCAGTTGGAGCACAAGGTCTTATGCAAGTTATGACCAAAGTTCATTCGGAAAAGTACGATGGATTTGGAGGTAAGTTGGCAGCTTTTGATCCAGTGGCTAACCTGCGCGTAGGCGTGAACGTTCTTAAAGATTGCATCTCCCGCGCCGGATCAGTCGAAGGTGGACTCCAACTCTACGTGGGAGCCGATCACATTGAGGACGGGAAAATATATGCCACAAAAGTACTCAGTGAACGCTCACGCCTGACCCAAGTCGCCAAAGGCGGTAAAGTGCCGACAGAACCCACAACTCCGATTGAGACTGCCACTGACAGTTTAGAAACGCTTTGGGAAAAAGCCCAAAAGCTCGCTAGTTTTAATAACGCCCCCTCAGATTGAGGCGTAATTACGATTTCAATTTTTAAATTTAACCGCAGAATGCACACGAAATCATTGTGCATTGAACCCCTTAAGTTACTCGAATCGCAAAGCCCCTATTGCTTAGCCGATTACAACAGCACTGTCCAAGAATTCACCGCAAAACGGGTAAACTATAGGGTTTACACGACTGGCGATGCGCTAGGATCAAGTGGGCATTTGGGACAGTTCTTTAAATTGCACTGTGAGTACCCACTTTTCTTTCTAGACAGACGTGGACTTGATTTCCCAGCGACTGCGATGTGATTCAAGTAAATTGAATTTCAACACAGGTTGATGGGATTTGAATACACCACGGTGGAGTGTAAATTTTAAGTGGTACCTCATTCAAGGTTTTGCCGTTCGTCTGGGCAGATCCAACCCATTAACGCAACCAAGGTTTGTGTGCCGTGGACATGGCAAGAAAGCAGTGTCTCAGTGAAGCATTAAACGACCCAATAAGACTAGGACCGAAACATGTATCAGCGTAATCATTTGATTGAACAAACAGATCCCGAGTTATGGACTGCGATCCAATCGGAGAACCTGCGTCAAGAAGAACACATAGAACTCATCGCGAGTGAGAACTACGCATCGCCTGCAGTTATGGCCGCGCAAGGCTCACAATTGACCAACAAATATGCTGAGGGCTATCCCGGCAAGCGTTATTACGGTGGTTGTGAGTATGTAGACGTAGCTGAGCAACTCGCCATTGAACGCGTTAAAAAACTATTCGGGGCCGATTGTGCAAACGTTCAACCCCACTGCGGTGCTTCGGCCAACCAAGCCGTTTTGTTGGCCTTTGTCAAACCCGGCGAAACTATTATGGGGATGAGTCTTGCAGAAGGTGGTCACCTCACCCACGGAATGCCACTAAACATGAGCGGCAAATGGTTTAACGTGGTGAGCTATGGGCTAAACTCTAACGAAGCCATTGATTACGATGCAATGGAAGAAAAAGCGCGTCAATCTAAGCCAAAGCTCATCATCGCTGGCGCATCCGCATATAGTCTGCACATTGATTTCGAGCGCTTTGCCAAAGTTGCTAAAGAAATTGGCGCGATCTTTATGGTTGATATGGCCCACTACGCCGGATTAATAGCTGCTGGCGTTTATCCAAACCCTGTACCCCACGCAGATATTGTGACCTCGACCACTCACAAGAGTTTAAGAGGTCCAAGGGGCGGCATTATCCTTATGCGTGCGGAACACGAAAAGGCCATCAACAGCGCCGTTTTCCCTGGCCTGCAAGGCGGTCCACTTATGCACGTCATCGCTGCTAAAGCGGTTGCATTCAAAGAGGCGTTGGAACCTAGTTTCAAAAGCTACCAGCAGCAGGTATTGATTAATGCTGACACAATTGCTAAAACATTGACACAAAGAGGCTTAAGGATAGTGAGCGGCGGTACCCAAAGCCACGTCATGTTGGTTGACCTTCGTTCCAAGGGAATTACTGGAAAACTAGCTGAGTTAGTCCTGGGTCAAGCACATATGACGATCAACAAGAATGCGATCCCCAATGACCCTGAAAAGCCAATGGTAACGAGCGGCGTTCGAATTGGAACTCCAGCTATGACCACCAGGGGCTTTAAAGAAGAGGAAGCCCGTTTGACAGCGAACCTGATTGCTGATGTGTTGGATAACCCCAATGATCCAGCAAACATCGAATCTGTCAAAGCAAAAGTACACGCGCTGACCAAACGCTTCCCTGTTTACCGTTAAGCCAACCTATCAAGTTCATCTCTTAAAAATGAAGTGCCCCTTTTGTTCACACACAGACACCCCAGTCGTTGAGACTAGGATGTCTGAGGACGGAGGGCTGATCAGGAGAAGACGTCAGTGCGCGGGCTGTGACAAAAGATTCACGACCTACGAAAGACCTGATGTCTCATTTCCAACCATAGTCAAAAAAGATGGCAGACGGATTGAATTTGAGCGTGAAAAACTCACCGCCTCCATGAATCTAGCGCTTCGCAAAAGACCCGTGAGCACGGACCAAGTTGCGGGTGCACTGGAGCGAATAGAGGAAAAGTTATTGGCAACAGGACAGCGCGAAATTCCCTCCTCCAGGCTCGGAGAGCTTGTGATGAGAGAGCTCAAAAAACTCGACAAAGTAGCTTACATCCGCTTTGCAAGTGTTTACAGAAGCTTTGAAGATATTGATGAATTCAAATCCTTAGTCGATGAGGTACAGCGTTAATTAAATCCATCAAGACACTGCATCACACCGCGCGTTAACCTTCAACCCCTAACGTTGCCCACTCACCCCTAACGATTGCAAGTCAGATTTCATCCATTTCACAGCTCCTTGGGTGCCACATCTCCAACACCTTATGACTTACAGTAAGCAAGATCAACCCTTTATGCAGCGTGCCCTTGAGCTCGCACAAAAGGCGCTTTACATCACCTCCCCCAATCCCAGGGTAGGTTGCGTATTGGTTGATCAGGACGGGAAAATTTTGGGTGAGGGCCACACCCAAAAAACGGGCAGTGCACACGCAGAGATCATGGCCCTAGAAGATGCAAAACAAAAAGGATTGGATCCAACAGGCTGCACCGCCTATGTCACGCTTGAGCCGTGTGCGCATACCGGGCGCACTCCGCCGTGTACGCACTCTCTCATCAAGGCGGGTATCAAACGAGTGGTTGCTAGCCTCAAGGACCCCAACCCTTTGGTGAGTGGCCAAGGCTTTGAAGGTTTGCGTGCGGCGGGTGTGCGCATAGAAGTAGGTCTTGGCGCTGAAGAGGCCCATGCAATCAACGAAGGTTTCATCAAGCGTATGACGCAGGGCTCGCCCTTGGTGCGCCTCAAAATAGCTTCCAGTTTAGACGGTGCTACGGCACTTCATAACGGCAACAGTAAATGGATCACCGGCCCAGCTGCTCGCGAACACGGGCATACCTGGCGTGCAAGGTCCTGTGCGTTGCTAAGCGGCGTGGGTACTGTTTTAAGCGATGATCCACTCCTCAATGTTCGCTTTGTCTCAACGCCTCGTCAACCCAAGTTAATTCTGATTGATGCTGCGCTTGATACGCCGCAAACAGCTGCGCTTTTTAAAGAAAAGCGTGAGGTCATCATTTACTGCGCTGAGGCTCCAAAAGACAAGGAAAAAATTCTTACTGAATTAGGTGCAACCATTGTCGTGATGGCTGACGCTCAAAATCCAAAACATGTTGATCTAAGGGGAATGCTACAAGACTTGGGCAAGCGCGAGATCAATGAGCTGCATATCGAGGCGGGCGCGGGTCTGAACAGTAGTTTTATTCAACAAGGGCTGGTAGATGAGTTTTTAATCTACCTTGCCCCACTCCTCCTCGCAGACGCAAAGGGATGGACAACCCTACCCCCACTTGAGAGTTTGGATCAGGGCAAGCGTCTCACCTTTTTGGAGACAACCCCTTTGGCACAAGATATTTTCATCCGTGCACGACCTGCCCTCGCAACTGTTCAAACCAACCGTGCTTAAACCACATATCATGATGAGCCTTTTATTTGTTGATTGCCCAGGCGATTCAAGTCGCACCCGCAGAAACAACAAGGCCACTCCTACTCTGAGAAAATAACACTATGTTTACTGGAATCATTACCGCTGTAGCTCAAATTATCAATATTGAAAATTTGGGATCCAACTCTCCCAACCCAAACGCTCACGGCAAGCGCTTAACGATCCATACACCGCCAGGCTATTTAGATGACGTCCAACTGGGGGACTCGATAGCGCTCAACGGTGCTTGCATGACGGTTGTGCACACGCGCGGCGACGAATTCATGGTCGACATCTCCCAAGAGTCACTCAGCAAGACCAGTGGTTTAACGCAAAAGGGTTCCATCAACCTTGAGAAAGCACTCAGAGCCAACGACCGTCTGGGTGGACACATCGTGTCGGGGCACGTGGACGATTTAGCAGAGGTCACCTCTTTCTTACAAATCGGTGAGAGTTGGGAGTTACGCATTCAAATCCCAATGGCTTTTGCAAAATTTCTGGCCTATAAAGGCTCTGTAGTCATAAACGGGGCTAGTTTGACCGTTAACAAAGTAAGCGACAATGACCAGGGGTGCGAAATCTCAATCAACCTGATTCCTCATACCCTAGAGAACACGACTTTGGGCCAACTTGAAAAGGGATCGAAAGTAAATCTAGAGATAGATACAGTTGCCCGTTATGTTGAGCGAATGCTCGCGTTTGAAAAAAAATAAATTATGAACTCAGTTAAGACAGCAAACTTGGGCAGCAACGCCGCAGACATTTCAAGTGTTGAGGAAATTACAGCCGAGATCAAGGCCGGACGCATGGTGATCTTGATTGATGAGGAGGACCGTGAAAACGAAGGTGACTTGGTACTCGCAGCAGATCACGTCAGCGCGCAAGCAATCAACTTTATGGCTCGCTACGGACGTGGACTGATCTGTCTAACGCTGAGTAGGGAGAGGTGTGAGCATTTGAACCTTCCCCCCATGGTCTCCAAAAACGGCGCCTCACACGGTACCGCCTTCACCGTCTCCATTGAAGCCGCTGAGGGTGTAACGACCGGTATTTCAGCCGCGGACAGGGCTCACACCATACAAGTCGCGGTGCACCCCAAAACCAAGTCCAGTGACTTGGTGCAACCAGGGCATATCTTTCCTTTGCAGGCAGTCGATGGTGGCGTACTCATGCGCGCCGGTCACACTGAGGCAGGTTGCGACCTGGCTCATATGGCAGGATGCTCACCAGCCTCTGTCATTTGTGAGATCATGAAAGATGATGGGACCATGGCGAGGCTGCCTGATTTGATTGAGTTTGCTAAAGAGCATCAACTCAAGATTGGTACGATTTCAGATTTGATCGCTTACCGAAGCACGACCGAATCTTTGATCAAAGAGATCTCCAGAAGACCCATTCAAACTCCGCACGGGGATTTCACCCTAGCGACCTTTCAAGATCTTCCCAGTGACGGTATTCACTTAGCACTGATCAAGGGTGAGTGGACAAAGAGTGAGCCTGTGTTGGCGCGTGTGCACGAACCCCTCTCAGTATTGGATTTACTAGAGACAAACCGCAGCATGCACTCATGGAGCTTGGATGCTGCGATGAAACGCATTCATGTTGAAGGCAAGGGAGTGATTGTTTTACTAAATGCCGGCGAAAGCGGTACGCAGCTTCTCTCGCAACTCGACGGAACTGCTCGCGCTTCACAGGCCCCAGAGCGTGGCAAAATGGACTTGCGAACCTACGGTATCGGTGCACAAATTCTTAGAGAATGCGGCGTTGGTATTATGAGGCTAATGGGTGCGCCACGCAAAATGCCTAGCATGATGGGCTACGGTCTCGAAATTGAATCTTATTTGACGAAGGATCAATGATGCGTCAATCCACGACTAAATCAACTGCTGCTAAGAAAACTGAAGCAGGCAAAAAGTTAGACACACACGCCTCCAGTATCAAGCACCCATTGACGGGGGAGGTGCTAACAGGCGAGCAACTCATCATCGGCATCGTGCAGTCGCGCTTTAATGAGTCCATCACGAACGGCTTAAGAGATGCTTGCGTTGAGGAATTAATTCTTCAGGGTGTTAAACCAGAGAACATCACTTGGATTCAAGTACCAGGGGCATTAGAGATTCCTATTGTTTTGCAATCCTTAGCTGCTAAAGGCGGCTATAACGCTTTGATCGCACTTGGTTGCGTGATCAGAGGGGAGACCTATCACTTTGAATTGGTCTCAAACGAATCAGCTTCTGGGATCACTCGACTGAGCCTGGATTACCATATCCCGATCATCAATGCGGTGATTACAACGGAGAACACCGTTCAAGCCTTGGTTCGCCAAGAAGAAAAGGGTCGAGACGCTGCAAAAGCGGCCATCGAGATGTCTCATCTATTAGAAAGCATTGCGTGAACTCTGAGCACACACCCAACTCCTCCGCTTCGTTGAGCGCGTCAACTGAGACCGGTTCAGCTGAGTCCGTACAAGTACACAGCCCCGCTCCTGCAGCAGCCCCTAGAAAGCGAAGCAGCGGCAAAGCTTCTGCTCGCACACGAGCCAGGGAGTTTGCAGTCCAAGCACTTTATCAATTTATTGTTGGTAAAAATGTCCCAGGCGATGTGGACCAATTCACGAGAGGTCTGAGCGGCTTTAACAAAGCCGATAGCGTGCATTATGATTTGTTACTCTACGGCGTCTCTGAGCAGTCTAAAGAACTAGATGCTTTGATTGAACCACTGCTTGACAGGCCCTTTGCGGAGATCTCCCCAATTGAGCGAAGCGTGATGTGGATCGGCGCATATGAGCTTAAGCACTGCATCGATGTTCCCTGCAAAGTCGTGATCAATGAGTGCATTGAATTGGCTAAAGAGTTTGGCGGCACAGACGGGCACAAATATGTCAACGCAGTTTTAAACGGACTAGCTCACCAATTACGGGCGCTGGAGATGCAGCGCCGCTGAGCTCTGGCACCAGCGCTCTTCGTGGGCGTGCTTTGCGCCTGAGTTTGCACAATAATCCAATTACTAAATCCCTAACTACTTACAATCCACAGCCCCTTATGCGCATCAGCCAACGTGCTCTTCAAATAGAGCCCTTTTATGTAATGGAGATTGCCAAAGCTGCTGAACAGGTGCAGTCCACTAGCGCTTATATGGCGAGCGCTCAAAAGATGATTCGACTGAACATCGGGGAGCCCGACTTTACAGCGGCCCCCCTTGTCCGTGAAAGCGCTACACGCGCTATCCGAGACGGCGCAACTCAGTATACCCATGCAACGGGGCTGGGGAAGCTTAGGGACTTGATTAGTCAGTGGTACAAAGACCGCTACCAACTCGACATCGATTCCTCTCGCATCATCATCACCTCCGGTGCTTCAGCGGCACTTCAACTAGCCTGCCTGGCTTTGATTGAGAGTGGCGACGAGATACTGATGCCAGATCCCAGTTATCCGTGTAACCGCCAATTCGTTCAAGCCAGTGGCGGGACCCCAAAACTGATCCCGACAAACGCCCAGTCACGTTTCCAGCTGAGCTTAGCTCCGGTCAAAGAGCACTGGGGTCCAGGAACGCGGGGTGTTTTGTTGGCCTCTCCGTCCAACCCAACAGGCACATCCATCGAGCCTGAAGTGCTCAGAGGTATTACCGAGTTTGTGCAAAGTAGGGGCGGCATCATCATTGCGGATGAGATTTACCTTGGACTTAGTTATGAGGACAAGTACGGCCAAAGCGCTTTATCCATTAGCGACCAAGTGATCAGCATCAATAGCTTCTCCAAGTACTTCAACATGACGGGTTGGAGATTAGGGTGGATGGTGGTCCCCCCTTCCCTTGTCGCGCCTATTGAGCGTTTGGCTCAAAATCTTTTTATTTGTCCCAGTACTATTTCCCAGTACGCTGCGTTGGCTTGCTTTGAGCCCGAGAGCTTGGATATTTTCGAGAGTAGGAGATTGGAATTCAAAGCGCGACGCGATCTGTTTGTGCCTCTTTTAAACCAAATGGGACTGAGGGTCCCGGTCTTCCCAGACGGGGCCTTTTACGCATGGGCGGATTGCTCTGAGGTTTGCAAAAAACTAGGACTCGCTGGCAGCTGGGAATTGGCGTTTGAATTTCTAAACAAAGCCTATGTAGCGGTTGGACCAGGGAGAGATTTTGGAACGAATGAGATGCATAAATACATACGGTTCTCAACCGCCAGTTCAGGCGCTGAGCTAGAAGAGGCAGCGCACAGACTCAGTCAATTGATTGGAGATAGACTTTGAGCTTCACACATACAGTGCGAGTTTACTGGGAAGATACGGACGCGGGGGGGATTGTTTTTTACGCAAATTACCTCAAATATTTTGAACGCGCCCGTACAGAGTGGTTGAGATCGCTTGGTATTGGTCAACAACAGCTGAAAGAAGAATTGGGTTGCATGTTTGTTGTCAGCGAAACGCACGTTAAATACTTACTCCCAGCTGTACTTGATAATGTTCTTGAAATTGAGACCGTTATCACTGAGCGCGGTAAGAGTAGCCTCACCCTTAAGCAAAAGGCATACCGAGAACAAGCCGTTGATATAACGCCGTCACGCAGTGCAGCCAATTACAATACCAAGTTATCCGGGACATTAGAGGACGCCCCAGCCCAAGCACTCAGGGAGTTGCTTTGCTCGGGTACCATTCGCATCGGTTGGATTAACATTCAAACGGGGCGCCCAACGCGTATTCCAAGTTTCATCCAGGAAGTTTTATGAATCAAGATTTCTCTATTATTCAACTCGTCATCGGGGCGAATTGGGTTGTACAAATAGTCGTTTGTATCCTGCTCTTTGTATCCGTACAAAGCTGGGCAGCGATATTTAGCAAGCACTTCGCGTTGAAGAAAGTTCATACCTTAAACGATGAATTCGAGAGAGATTTTTGGTCAGGCAAGAGTTTGAATGAGCTCTTTGCGTCTGCCGTTCAAAACTCCAAAAGCGCAGGTCCCATGGAGCGCATATTTGCCAGTGGCATGCGTGAGTTTCAAAAACTAAGAGAGCGCAAAATAAGCGATAGCACCCAGCTCATGGAAGGTGCCAGACGCGCCATGCGAGCCAGCGTCCAACGTGAGATGGACTCGATTGAATCGTCGCTCTCTTTATTAGCATCGGTTGGCTCAGTTTCTCCTTACGTAGGGCTGTTTGGAACTGTTTGGGGAATCATGCATGCCTTTACGGGTTTGGCGCAACTCCAACAAGTTACTCTGGCTAAAGTTGCCCCCGGCATCGCTGAGGCGCTGATTACAACGGCTATTGGACTCTTTGCTGCGATTCCGGCTGTGCTTGCTTACAACCGCTTTGCAAGAGACATTGACCGGGTTTCTAATAAACTGGAGACGTTCATTGAAGAGTTCTCTAATATTTTGCAGCGCAACGTGGGTAGCCAAGGCACGCCAACTAACGCAAATTGATCGTGACTAAGCGCTCACCATTTGTCATCTTGAATTTTTAGTCAAGTAAAAACGAGAGTACTCACCCCATGCCAGCCATTGCCCAACGCTCCAGTAAAGGACGCCGAACCATTAATGAAATCAATATGGTTCCCTTCATCGATGTGATGCTCGTGCTCTTGATTATTTTTATGGTCACAGCGCCCCTCATCTCCCCCAGCATGATTGACGTGCCCAGTGTGGGTAAGGCCGCGCAGGCCCCGGATCAAGTCATCACCATTGAGATTCACAAAGACAAGTCTATTGAAATCAAATCTCGCAGCAATACAACCAAACAAGGCGTTGAGACCACCCTCAAAGCAAGTTTAGACAATGTCGCGGGCCAAGTACTGTCTTTGGAGTCCAGCACCTCCAACACTCCTGTCATCATCAGCGCTGACAAATCCCTCCCTTATGAGAACGTGATTCAGGTCATGGACAAGCTGCAAAAAGGGGGCGTTCAAAGAGTTGGCCTCTCGGTTCAGTTACTTGATTAAACCCCTGATGAATCAAGCCGTGTTAGCACACGAATTTGCTCCACCCCCAAAGCACTCAGACCGCAAAGCGTTCGTGTTCTCTGTGGGTGTGCATCTTTTGTTGGTAGCCGCGCTTACCTGGGGCGTGTCTTGGAGCACGCGTGACAACTCGGTTGCCGTAGAGGCAGAGTTGTGGCAAGCAACCCCTGTGCTTGCAGCGCCTAAGCTTGTGGAGCCAGAGCCCACACCTGTAGCGGATACTAAGCCTAGGCCCACAAAGTCAGAGATTGCCAAACCCGTTGACAACTCTCAGGCCATCAGGGAGGCGCAACTTGCAACCGCAAAGCTTAAGAAACTAGAGCAAGAGAAAATTGAACAAGATCGACAAGCACGGATACTCTTAGAGAATGAGCGCTTAAAAAAAGAAAAGTTACTCAAAGAAAAGGCTGAAAAAGAAAAGGCTGACAAAGAGAAACTTGAGAAAGAGAAGGCAGAAAAAGAAAGACTAGAAAAAGATAAAAAAGCCAAGGAAAAAGCAGATAAAGAGAAGTCCGACAGGGACGCTGCCCGCAAAAACGACGCAGAGGACAAGAAACTTGCTGCACTGCGCCAAGAACAACTCAAGCGTATGGCTGGCATGGCAGGCGCCACCGGTTCTGCAGACTCCACAGGTACTGCGTTGCACTCGGGTGGTCCCTCTGCGGGGTACGCTGGGAGGATCAAAGGTCGCGTTAAACCCAATATCATTTACCCAGACATCTCAGCTTCTGAGAACCCCATGGCTGAAGTCTCGGTCCGTGTCTCACCCGATGGAACGATCATTGGGAAAAAACTAACCCGCCCTAGTGGTAACGCGGCTTGGGATGCAGCGGTTTTAAAGGCCATTGATAAAACTGAGAGATTCCCTCGTGATATCGACGGCACTGTACCAAGCGAGATCATCATCACCTTTAAACCTAATGAGTAACGCGAAACTTTGGTATTTGCACAAGCAGGGATCATCGACTGAAATTGTTCTTGAACTTAATTTCGGCCACTCATAGCTCCCAAGTCTCCTGTATACACAGCCAACTCTCGCTCGGTCCCGCCCACAGATCTTGCGTTGTGGATAGCCAAGTCAGGGGTATCTCCCTTTTTCTCATGAAGCAATTCAGACACAGTTTGTCGGCTGACCATGAGTCGTGTCTCAAACTCTCCTTCTTTCATGCCAATTCTGAAAGTTCAACTTCAAGTAATTGCTTTTAACAGAGGCCGAACTTGTACGGCGCAATCGTAAAAAGTGGGTCCATTTCCGTAATCCGTAAGACTTTGACTCGTCAACTCATTGATGTTGGTGCCGTTAAGTCCTTGTTTACGCCACCATATACCTAATCCAACAATCAAACCTGGTTTTGTTCGCTCAGTAATTACGGCCTTACAGTGATAACTTCCTCTGTCGTTAAAGACCTCAAGATAGGACTCCTCATCAATACCGCGTTCTTGAGCATCTTTTGGATGGATCTCTATATAGGGCTGATTGTCCGAGGATTTGTGAATAGCGTTAATATTCACAAAAGTAGAGTTAAGAAAATTCCTAGCCGGTGGAGAAATCATGGCCAAAGGATACTTGGCGTCAAGGTGTGGTTGCTCGTAGTTGGGTATGTAATTAGGAAGAGGATCCTCACCCAAACTTGCAAGTTTCTCGCAGAAAAACTCAAAGCGGCTGGAGGGAGTGTGAAATCCTCCGTTTGCGTACGGGGCGTCTGATACTTCGAGTTCGTAATAACCTTTTTCCAATAAGCGATCAAATGACATTTGGGGCAAAGTTTTCTCGAACGCTTGCTTGCAAAGTGTAAGGTCGTCCTCTTTGAAACATAAATCTTCAAAACCCATAGCGTACGCAAGTTCCCGAAATATTTGGGTATTGGGCTTACATTCCCCTACTGCTGCGATTGCTGGTTTATTGATTAAAACATCCGTATGACCGTAACTGCTGTGAATGTCCCAGTGTTCTAATTGAGTAGTAGCCGGTAAAATATAGTCTGCATAATCTGCAGTGTCTGTCTGAAAGTGCTCGAGCACTACCGTGAATAGGTCCTCACGCGCAAACCCCTTTGTCACTTGCTTAGAATCGGGTGCAACCGCTACCGGATTGCTGTTGTAAACAATCATTGCTTTAATAAAAGGGGTCTTAAAGCAATGCTCATGACTTTTGATATTCAATACTTTCCCAATCGTACTCATATTTACCGTTGGAGGAGTTCTACCTTGCAGTAACTCAGGCCTTTGCAGGGCTTGTAAGTCAGTTGGAAATCTCCCTGAGTTCGCAAGCAATGCCCCCCCGCAAGGATACCTCCAAGCACCAATGACTGCAGGTAAACTGACTATCGCCCTCACGGCGTTGCCACCACCTTTTGATCTTTGCAAGCCATAATTTAAGCGAATAGCCGCGGTTTTGATGGATGAATAATCTTTTGCGAATTCTGAAATCTCTTGAATAGTCAGTCCACAAACTTGTGATGCTCGCTCAAGTGTCCAATGCATTGCGCGTTCTTTGAGTAATTCCCAGCCAACAGTGTATTTGTCAATATAGTCTTGATCAATTGCATTGTTTAAAACGAGTTCTCTGATCACTGCGAATACCAATGCTGCGTCGGTGCCTGGGTTGATGCTCAAGTGGACATCACATTTTTCAGCTGTTTCGGTTCGTCTAGGGTCAATGCAAATTAATTTTGCACCCTTAACTTTGGCTTGATTGGCGTAGCGCCAAAAATGAAGGTTACTCGTGATTGAATTACTGCCCCAAATAATGATGAGCTTAGAATTGGCAAATTGCTCTACTTTCATACCAACCTTGCCCCCCATACTGTACATAAGAGCTTGTGTACCGGCGCTTGAGCATATGGTTCGTTCTAATTGGGTGGCGCCTAGTTGATTAAAGAATCGACTCGACATCGACTCTCCTTGAACTTTTCCCATGGTGCCTGCGTAGCTGTAAGGTAGTATGTGGGAAGGATCTTCTGCAGCAACGGCACGTAACTTCTGCGCAATCTCTCCTATAGCTTTATCCCATGAGATAGGCTCGAATCTAGAGTTGGGCCCTTTAGGTCCGATACGCTTTAACGGTTGAGTAATTCTGTGATCTGAATAAGTTCGCTCGGTATATTTGGATACTTTATTACAAAGAATACCGGCGGTTTGGGGATGATCCGGATTACCCCTGACCTTAATGGCTTTATTGTCGTGAACATCGGTCAGTAGCGAACATGTATCTGGACAGTCGTGAGGGCAAGCACCAATGACTGGGTTTGATTTGATCTCAATCATATTCATGGATGCATCCCTCGTAAGCTTGACGCGACATTCAAAGTGACACTAAGATTTTAAATGATACTCGGATACCAAGGTATTAAATACTACATTCAAATATCATAACCATACAACTAAGTAGTACTGCCCTTGGGATGCGCAATCTTTAGTCTGCTAACCAGTCATTTCCCAACATTCACTTGAAACATACAAACCCTTAATAGAACCGGTATTTGCGCATGCTAACCTCAAGACATGCAAAACTCGCCCGCCTCAGAAGATTTAATTGACTCTCGCTACGCAGCTTGGCGTCTTTTAACAACCCTTTGCCTAGTAACTCTAGGCAGTAGTTGCATGTACGTTGTAGCAGTTGTACTGCCCCCCGTTCAAGCAGAATTCGGTATTAGTCGAGCCGTCGCCTCTTTGCCTTACACACTGATGATGATCTGTCTTGGGCTAGGCGGTGTATGGACTGGTAAATTAGCGGACAGATTTGGTATTTCACCAGTTCTTTGGATGGGGTCGGCAGCTGTTTTGGCTGGATTTGTAGTTGCCGGCTTAGCTCCAAACATATGGATATTTGGACTCGCGCATGGGTTACTGCTGGGCCTACTGGGCAGCTCTGCCACCTTTGCACCGCTGATGGCGGATACATCTTTGTGGTGGAACAAAAGAAGAGGAATTGCCGTTGCTATTTGTGCAAGCGGTAACTATGTAGCGGGAGCAGTTTGGCCGCCTCTGGCGCAGTGGGGTGTAGAGAGCGTTGGGTGGAGGTACACTTATGTAGCAATGGGGGTGTTTTGCGGTGTTTGCATGGCCCTCCTCTCCTTTGCGATGCGACAAAGGCCGCCATTGGTGAGTAAAGCCAGCGAGACTTCAAAATCTTCTCTCGCACCTTCAAACTTTCCCGCTTCACGCCCTTTTGGACTGCAACTAGGGCAAGCACAGATACTTCTTTGTGTTGCTGGATTCTCTTGTTGCGTAGCGATGGCAATGCCACAAGTTCACATCGTAGCTTATTGTGGGGACTTAGGTTACGGCGCAGCAAGGGGGGCACAGATGCTGTCTCTCATGCTCACCTGCGGTATTGTGAGTAGATTGCTGTCGGGCTGGATTTGCGACCGTATAGGCGGTATTCCAACTTTATTATTGGGCTCTGCGTTACAAGGCGTTGCATTATTATTTTTCTTGCCCTTTGATGGTTTAATCCCGCTATACATCATATCTGGAATGTTTGGACTCTTCCAAGGTGGGATTGTGCCCTCCTACGCCATCATTGTGCGCGAGCACTTTCCCCCCAAAGAGGCGGGGGTAAGAGTTGGTTCTGTCATCATGGCGACTTTATTGGGAATGGCACTTGGGGGATGGTTATCGGGAAAGATTTTTGATATGACAGGCTCTTACCAAGCGGCTTTCTTAAACGGTTTGGCTTGGAATTTATTAAACCTCTCGTTGAGTCTTTGGCTGTTTTGGAGACTTCGCTCCAACCGAGGACAACAACTTAAAGATTCACAAAGCAGTGGTACTGCCTCGTAGGGTAAATAAACTCATAAAAAGAAATTCAGCCGACTACTTACACTTGTCTTAAAAGAACAGTGTTACAGACAACTCGGACTAATCCAGCGTAATCCCGGTAGATTTAATAATCGCACCGTACCGATCTAAATCACGTTTAATCTGCTCGTTAAACCTCTCCCCCGATTGGGGTGTTGGCTCAATGCCCAAGATAGCTAGACGTTCTTTAACCTCGGGCTCGTTGAGAACAAAGTTAAGCTCAGTATTTAGCTTATCAATGATAGCCTTAGGCGTTTTACTTGGGGCCATGATACCCACCCATGAATTAATTTCAAAATCAGGAAGTCCACTTTCAATAAAAGTTGGAACTTCGGGCAATGATTTAGACCGTTGAGCGCTTGATACAGCAACTGGAACCAATTTGCCAGCTTTAACATATTGAACGGCTCCAGCAATAGCTGTATACACAAGCGGTATGTTGCCGCCCAGCACATCTGTTAACGCTTGACCACCACCTTTATAAGGGACGTGGATAAGATTTGCACCCGTGCGTTGTTTTAGTATTTCACCTGCAATGTGGGGAGTACCACCGGCTCCTGATGTGCCAAAAGCCAGTCCTTGGGGTGTTTGCTTTGAGATATCAATGACATCTTTTACAGTTTTAATCTTGGTTCCTGGATATGCAACCAAGATCAATACTGCATCACCAATTTTCCCGACAGGCGTAAAGTCTCGAAGAGTATTAAAAGGAATTTTTTGAAAAAGGTTTGGATTGATAACCATTGTTCCGTCAAATGCAAGAAGCAAGGTATAGCCATCGGGTTCGGCAAGAGATACTTGTTGAGTTCCGATATTGCCAGATGCACCAGGCTTGTTATCAACAACCACTTGCTGACCAAGTCTTTTGGAGAGAAACTCTGCAATCAATCGACCACTTGTGTCAGTCACGCCCCCCGGCGTAAATGGGACGACCAAGCGAATAGGCTTCGTTGGGTAAATTGACTGTGCTTGAGCTGGGAGGACTATGAAAGCGATAACAGCCAACAGTAAATGACTGCGCATAAGCACAGGCAATAAAAGGACTAAACTTAAACACCGTTGAATGAAAGACTTCAAGTTAAGCTCTCCGATTTAAAAGAGGTAAAGAGTTAAGAACCTAAGCAGGTTTCAAGGCATAAAAGGTTTGATTAAGAGTAAATTCTATAGTCTCCCAAAAAGTCTTCTCTTACCCACAAACCCTGTATGCATAGGATCACAAAGTGCTTGACTTGCATATTTAAATATTTAAATTTTTAAATTTCCTGCGATTAGAATTCGACAATTAACACAAAGCGGCTATTCTCATCCTCACATCATTCATCTACTTTATTGATCTAAAACTATGCCCTCCCCTACCAGTCACTATCCTACCTTTCAAGCACGAAGAGCTGCATTGAGTGCGAAAATAAAATCAGGCTCAATAGTCATTGCCCCAGGTGTCTTCGAGATGATCTCTGCAAAAATGGCGGACACGCGTGATTTTGATGCTTTGTATATGACCGGCTACGGCACTGTAGCGTCTTATCTGGGATTACCGGATGCAGGAATTGCCAGTGGATCGGAGATGCTAAACCGGGTTTCCCAGTTTGCAACCATTACCAAAACCCCTCTTATCTGCGACGCTGATACGGGATATGGTGGTTTACTAAATGTCATGCATACAGTACGAAGCTACGAACAAGCGGGCGCGTGTGCAGTTCAATTAGAAGACCAAGAGTATCCCAAAAAATGTGGCCATATGCTAGGTAGGCGTATCATCGATAGCGCTGATATGGTTCAAAAAATCCGAGTTGCTGTTGAAACCAGAGACGATCCCAATCTTTTAATAATAGCCAGAACAGATGCTCGTACTACACACGGACTAGATGAGGCGCTGCGCCGGGGTGAGCAGTATGCGCGTGCGGGCGCTGATCTACTGTTTATTGAAAGTCCAGAATCCATAGAAGAAATGGAAATACTGGGTAAAACGTTTGATACCCCCCTAGTGGCTAATATGGTTGACGGGGGGCGCACGCCTGTGCTCAGCAAAACGGATTTACAGCGTCTTGGTTTTAAATTGGCCATCTTTCCAACGACAGCATTCCTCGCTGCTGGCGCCGCCTTTGAGACTGTTTATAGTCACTTCAAAGTCCACGGATCTAGTTCAAACGTCGAAACTCCGCTTTATGATTTCCAAAAATTCTCTCAAATGATGGGATTTGACTGGGTAGCCGATTTTGATAAAAAATATTCAAAAGCCGATGCACATAACAACATAAGTTAGCTTTGCTAGGATCATGTTTTTACTGAAAGTTAGTGCATCACTCGTTAACAGATTCCAAACAGATGAAGATATGTCATTCATCCATTTTTGTGAAATAAATGCTGCCAATCGCTGACGTTCATATTAGGATTTTCATGAAAAAATTGTTGTGTTTACTAACACTCTTGGCTTTTTATTTACCCACTTTGGCTGAGTCACCTTTTCCATCAAAACCCATCACCTTGATCGTGCCCTTTGTGCCAGGAGGCGGGACCGACAGCATCGCGCGCGATGTCGGCAAGTTGTTGGCTGAAAAACTGGATCAAGCCGTCATTATTGAGAATAAAGGCGGCGGGGGTGGCACGATTGGGGCTAATTTTGTGGCCAAAGCTCCTGCAGATGGCTACACATTGCTCTTTGCTACATCAACTTTTGCGACCAATTCATCGCTTGAGAGCAGCTTGCCATTTGATCCTGATCGAGATTTCTCGCCCGTAGCCTTGATTGGCAAGGGACCGATCTTGATTGTGAGCTCCAAAAGTTTGGGTGTAAAAAACATCACGGAGCTACTGGCCTATGCCAAAAAGAAGGATGTGAATCTGAATTTTTGTTCGGCTGGTAACGGCAGTATCAATCACCTCTCAGGAGAGCTCTTCAAAGCCAAAACCGGCATTGCCATGACCCACATTCCTTATAAAGGTAGTGGTCCAGCAGTCATCGATTTGATTGCGGGCCGCACTCAAGTGTTCTTCTCAACTGTTCCGACCATTTTGCCCTTCATCAAACAAAAAAATGTAGATTTGCTCGCCGTCACGGGCAATAAGCGCATAGCACTCTTCCCATCCATCCCGTCAACCCAAGAGGTGGGAATCAAGGATTTTGATGTGAGTACTTGGTGGGGAGTTTTAGCTCCCGCCAACACCCCAAAAGTCGTCGTTGATAAGCTCAATCAAGCCATTAACGATATCACTACCCAGGATCAATTGAAGGAGCGATTCATCAGTGAAGGCGCCTCCATCGAGAGGCAAACGCCTCAGGAGTTTCAGCTTACCTTGAGAAAAGAGCTCACCATGTGGAAGTCCCTCGTTAAAAGTTCGGGTCTTAGCATGAACTAAATTCAGCGTCCAAGTATCAGTCGTTGCTTTCTCTTTGTACTCTCTCCTCAAAAGATATGGCTGCCAACCCATTTTCTAGGGGGTAACACTCAAGTCCTGAATAAATTAGTCATCTTTTTTGAGCTTTAAGTACTCACATGCAATGCGCAAACCACGCTCAGCTTTAGGTGTTGAACTGCTTCTGACTGTGATCGTCTGATGATGTGATAGTTTTAATGATCTTTACCAGACGCAGCGTAAAAACCGGTTCTTCAAGATATATAGGTCCATGCGTCCCTAACCCAAGGATACACAAAAAGTTTAGCCATGGTTTCTACTTAATCGATATAGAAACAGACTTGCCTTAATCGATAATGATTTATCAACAGCAACACACTGGCTAAAACATGAAATTATTTAGATTTAAATTTAGGATTGCTCTTGTGAGCGCCCTAGCTGCTGGCCTAGTATCCACTACTCTTGCACAAACAATACCATTCAATATCCAAGTTAAGCCCCTTAGTCCAAAAATTATCAATGGTCCACTTATCCTAGGCAAACAGGGAAGCTTCTTTGTAGGAGGTAGAGAAGTTGAGTCAAACACCTTATCGACATTACCAGCTTACGCGTCTTCTGGAAATATCACGGTTGATCAGATGTATGTCCACTTTCAATCACCCGTAAAGGCAAAAGCAAGTTCTGTAGTTTTGATTCACGGTTGCTGCTTAACAGGTAAGACATGGGAGTCAACTCCGGATGGTCGAATGGGATGGGATGAGTATTTTGTAAAACGTGGATTTTCAACTTATGTCATTGATCAGTCCGGTCGCGGTCGTTCAGCGGTAAATGCTACAGCTATCAATAGCGTAAAAATTGGTAAAGAAGCTCCAGATCAATTGCCCGTAGTCTTTGCAGCAGGACATGAGAGTGCGTGGACAATTTTTCGTTTCGGTAGTGAATATCCAAAAGTATATGAAGGACTGAAATTTCCAATAGTTGCTCAAAGTGGCCTTTGGCAACAAATGGTTCCAGATTGGCTCAACTCAATGCCAACGCCTAATCCGACCGTCCCTGCTTTGTCGGAACTTTCTAAGCAGTTAAAAAAGACGGTGTTGATTAGTCATTCGCAATCTGGGATCTATCCATTTCAAACTGCAGCGTTAAGCAACGAGGGCATCACAGGCATCATTTCAATTGAGCCCGGCGCTTGCCCCGCAGCAGATAGTGATTTGACACCTTATATCAAAATGCCTATTTTGGTTTTATTTGGAGATTACGTGGAACTCTCTGCGCGTTGGGCACCTAGACTAAAGGCATGCCGTGCATTTATTGAAAAAACCAATCTTGCCGGTGGAAAGGCTGAATTATTGGTATTGCCTGAAATTGGAATAAAGGGAAATTCTCATATGCTGATGCAAGACACAAATAGCATACAAATTGCTGATATTTTGGCCTCTTGGATTGAACAACGAATTCATAACTAGGTCTAAAGATGATCTTCAATGAGATTATTGTTTTCTGAAGGACTAAATTCAGGAAATACTATTTGTTACAAATAATTGATACAAAGGAAAAAGGTAATGAAAACTCGTTTAATTTGTCTGGCCACGACGACAACTTTGATGGCACTGTCTTGCTTTGGACAATCTCTGGCACCCCGTGAAGTGCCTGCTAAGTCTATCCCCGTACCAACTACGGTCAGCCCTCAAATGCAAGCGATCATTGCTCAGGCTTTGCGAACAAATTGGGATAAGCCGCCAACAACTCCAGAAGGCTGGAAGCAATTGGCAGATAGTATTGCCGCGACCGTTGCACCTCAAATCCCTGCTATGTCTGAGCGCATGGATGTAAAAATTGAGCCCTCTACTTTAGACGGTGTGCGTATTTACACAATAACGCCAAACAATATTCCTGCTGCGAATAAAAATCGCCTTGCTATTCACGTTCACGGTGGTTGTTATGTCCTAAATCCGCGAGAGGCGGCACTTCCAGAGGCTATTTTTATGGCTGGATTTGCGCATATGAAAGTAATCAGCGTTGACTATAGAATGCCACCCGAGGCCTTTTATCCAGGAGCACTTGACGATGCTATGACAGTTTACAAAGCGCAGATCAAATCGCTTAATTCTAAAAATATCGCAGTATTTGGTAGCTCAGCTGGTGGCGCATTGACGCTTGAGATGATGTTGCGTGCTAAGCAAGAGAATTTACCTATGCCTGGTGCAATTGCTCCGGGAACACCTATGTCAGATGTAACAAAGAAAGGCGACACGTTTTTAACCAACGCTATGCTTGATAATGTTTTGGTCTCTCAAGACGGATTTTGTGACGCAGCGACTATGTTTTATGCCAACGGACACGACTTGAAAGACCCTATGCTC
>CAJAYT010000024.1 GCA_903949285.1 uncultured Burkholderiales bacterium | reverse complement strand
TGCCCTTCCTCGTCAACAATCATCTGCTTGACGATTTCTCTGGACTTAGTGTCTCCAGCGGGTAGCTGGCTGAGGTGACTTCTAAGGTGTTCGCTTACCTGACGCTCAGTTTCAGCGACGAATCCAAGACTAATTTTGTCGCCTCCAAGCTTACCTGTTAAATACCCGATACCAAAAGCGCCAACATACCAAAGGGGGTTGAGGTAGCTTTTGTGGTCTTTAAGTTCGTCCAAGCGGCCCTCGGTCCAGGCTAGGTGATCGAATTCGTCTTTGCTGGCGTCACTGAATATGGTTTTAAGAGCTTTATTACTGGTAGCCAGTCCTTGGGAGGCATAAAGGGCCTGGGCACAAACCTCGCCTACGTGGTTGACGCGCATGAGGGCGCCGGACAGGCGCTTTTCGGCTTGAGTCAGGCCCTTTTCGTGTTCTTCTTTAGTTTCGACTGGATTATGTTTGAGTGATTTAGATGCCAAAGGCTTAGAAAACAAGGTTCTAAGAGCGTTGTCAATAGATATAAGTAGGGGGTCCATGGTGGGAATTTCACCACAACAGACAGACGAGGGGGTAAAAATGTTGCAACCCCACAACGTAATGATCAGAATTTGGGGGGGGATTTGTGAACTTTACCCTCGACTCTGGTCAAATACACCCAACTTCCCTGAAATGGGGTGGTTGGCCCGGGGAGCCGGTGGTTCGGCTCGAGTCAAATTGAGTGCAACCCACTTACCGGAGCCCTTTGTTTAACCTTGGAGATTTAATTAAATGAAAAAAACGCTTATCGCTTTAGCAGCTATCGCTGCAGTTTCTTCTGCAATGGCTGATGTATCTATCACTGGTTACTTTGACCGTGGATATGGTATCGTTAACAACACCAACGCTAACGCAAACTTTTCTTCAGTTAGCTCAAACGCAGGAACTTCACAACTTTATTTCAAAGGCGCTGAAAAGATCTCCAGCGATTTGACAGCAATCTTCACACTCGAAAACGATTTCCAAGACAATGGTGGTGCAACTCAAGGAACAGTCGTTCAGCCATCACAAAATGCTGGTTGGGGTAACGGTGAATTATTCATTGGTGCAACAAGTGCTAGCATGGGTACTGTTCGTTTAGGTGTACCTAACAGCTTTATGTTGGGAACAGTAACCAGCGTTGGTTCACCAGGCTACGGCACTGGCTGGGGTTCTGCATACAGCACTGGCTTCTCAATCTTCAACGGTATTGGTACTGGCGCAACCAACTACGGTGGCACATTAACTACGTCCAATGCACTTACATCTACTACAGCCGTAACTGGTGCTCGTGATATCCGTATTGCCAACACTATTCAATACTCTTCACCAGTAATGAACGGTTTGTCATTTGGTGTTGGTTTTGCTCCACAAAACAATAATGTGGCCAACGGTGTTGGAAACACAGTTGGAATGACTGAGTACCTCTTGAAATACGAAGCACCACAATTTACTATCGCTTATGACAGCGCAAGGTATGTAGTAGGTAGCCTTGGTACTTATCAAAACAAACTAACACCTTCAGCTGCCTCAGCAGCAGGTGTCTCAACTACAGGCTTACCCGCGGCATTAACCGTTGGCGACTACAACATACTTGCTGACGTTAAAGGTTCTACTACACCATTGGCTAACTACACAAATACACACAACTTCTTAGGCGGTAACTACGCCATCAATGATCAAATTAAAATCTATGGTGGTTATGGTAGCTTCACATCTAGTGATAACTTAGCAGTTGGTAGAAGCACACAAATTGGTGCATCATACAGAATGGGAGCTTGGGAATTCATGGCTCTGGACGCACAAGTTCAAGACTCAAACAGCGGACTTGCTTCAACTGGAGCCAATATCCAGTTGAATCGTTCAATGGAGTCTGTTGGTGCCAACTACTGGTTGTCTAAGCAAACTCGCGTGTACGCTCGCTATGAAACAATCAATTTCGGTACAAATACAACATCTTTTGCCGGAAGCTCACAAACTCGTTCAACACTTGGCTTGTCAACATCCTTCTAATCTAGCGGCTGGCATAGCCAGTTAATAGTTAGTTAAAGATCAAAACCCACTGTGGCGACACAGTGGGTTTTTTAACGCCTACAATCGTCAAATTACCGAGATTGACTTATCAAAGAATAAAGTTGAAATTTAAATGAAATATAAGTATCTATTGATTAGTCTTGTTGCCTCCATTTTGTATGCCTGCGGAGGAGGTGGTAGTTCGTCGTCACCCACTCAGGCTTTGTACGGTATCGCATATGATGCAACAAATAATAAGTTATTTGTATCTGATAACAGTTTAAATCTTATACAGTCTGTAAATACTACTACAGGTGAATTGAAGACCGTTGCAGGCGGAGCGGCAACTGCGGCTCAGTTTAGTTATCCCTCTTTTATGCTTGCCGTGCCAAATGGTTTAAACACGGATTTATTTGTGGCTGACACCGGCAATGAAGCTATTCGAAAAGTTGCCTCTGCCAATGCAACCCCAACAGTTACTACATATGCAGGTATTTTAGGCACCGGCAGTTATGTATCAGGAAGTATTGCCTCTGGCACTGCTCCTTTTGGAACCTTTCTTTACCCCAATGCGATAGCTGTTGATGGAAGTGGAAACTATTTTGTTGCAGATACTGGTAACAGTGTGATCAGAGAAATTACAGGGGGTACGATATCGACAATTGCAGATATTGCTGCAGGTTTCGGATCACCTGCCGGAATCGCCATCGATGCTAACAATGTCATGTATATCACAGATGCTTACTATGACGTAGTTAAAGCGGTTTTTTACGGTACTGCTCACGTCCCCGGTGGATGTTCTTCAACAGCAGGTATTTGGAATATTTGTACTTTATCTGGAATATCAGGTACTGGCACTTATATAAATAATACAACAGGAAATACAAGTACCTTTCATCAGCCACAAGGAATTGCGACTGCTGGATTGTATTTATATGTAGCTGATTCAGCTAATAACGCAATTAGAAAGGTTACCATTTCAAGCGGAGCTACTACTACATTAGCCGGTAGTCCAACTGGTTTACCCGGTAGGACGGACGACGCAGCATCAGATAACGGGGTTTCTGCAAGATTTAGTTTTCCAACTGGATTAGTTTATGACGGTACTCAGTATTTATACGTTGTAGATCAGAATGGAACGTCGATTAGAAAGGTAGATACTCAAACTGGAAACACCTCAACAATTCATTAAGCAGATACATACTTACTTGAGTCTAAGTGCCTTATTTGTCAGCGAGGTATTCCCACTTTGTTAGAAATTATGTGATATTTGATTTGTATTACAGAAGATTTTTGACATCGATCGGGTCTGAATTCAAATCAGCTTGATATCTGTCGCACATAGTCAAATAAGCTATTTCAAGATGTTTGCAAAAGGCTTTCCCGTCGAAAAGTGCCTCTTTATTTTTATTGGCTGAAATTTTATTGCGTAGTGTGTTGAGATAAATCGTATCCCTCGATAATGAGATGGCTTTTTGAATGTATTCATCTTGCGAGCTTGAAACCAATTCTGGTACTTTAAGCGCAAACAATAAACTCGTTGCCATCCTTCCAGCAAATGAATACCCTGTTTGCGTTAGCACTGGTAGGCCCGCCCATAAGGCGTCGCTAGTTGTTGCTCCACCGTTGAAGGGTAATGTATCTAAAAATAAATCTGCAGCACGGTAGCGTGCTAAGTGAAGGCTGTATTCAACTCTATCAGCGAAAAATAATCTGTTGGCATTGATTCCTCTTGAAATCATCTCTTTGATGATGTTTGCTTTATTGGTGGCGGATTCAGAGATCAACCAAAGGACAGACTCATCGACAGACTTTAAAATAGTAGCCCACTGATTAAAAATAGTAGGGTTTAGTTTGTAATTGCTGTTGAAGTTACAAAATACAAACTTATCTGTTGGTAATCCAAAAAACTCTTTAGAAATTGGCACATTAGCAATTTGTCTTTTAGAGTCGTTTGCCTGAAAACTATTGGGCATGAAGACTGGTTTTTCAGAATAGTACTGAATAAACTCTTCAGGAATAACAATTTTGTCGGCAATGATGTAGTCCATGTAGTCAGCACCAGTGGTGCCTGGATAGCCAATGTAATTAACTTGTATGGGGGCACAACGATTACTAAAGATATTTCCTCTTGAATCTTTTGTGTGACCTGCTAAATCAACAGCGATGTCGATTTCAAGAGATATTATCAAATCGCATATTTCATTGTCCTCCAAATGTCGGACATCGTAGAAGTGATTGAAAGCCGAAGAGACCCTTTGATGCATTTCGTCCGAACACTTGGGTCCAAAATAAAATCCAAATGTTTCAACGACCTCTGGGTTGTGGGACTCAAGTACCTCTGCCATTAAAAAAGATACGGCGTGCTGCCTAAAGTCAGGTGAGAGATAAGCAATCTTTATTCTTTTGTGTTTCGATTTATTAAATTCTCTGGTTCTAGTTGAGAATTGATTTGCAACATATTTTTTATTAAAGTCGTACTGTATCTTAGGGTCATCAATTAGACCAAGTAGCGGAAAAGGACGCACAACGAGCTTTGAATACCCTTCTGTTGCTGTAATGATTGGGAGGAATTTTTTGAGCACTCCCCAGTCACACAACTTAGTTTTGGTATTGAGAAAATCCCCAATGATGTAATCCATGTCTGGATTTAAGTTCATGGCTTTTTCAAAATGATTGGCGGCCTCAACCGTCCGCTCTAACTCCATCAACACTGAGCCGAGATTGAACCAAGCTTCGGCTAGTTTGGGTTTGATCCGCAGAGTTTCTTCGAAGTGCTTAATCGCCTCATCATAGTGTTTTAAATCGTAAAGGGTTTTTCCTTTATTCATCCAAGCTTCTGCTAAATTAGGCTGAATCGAGATGATTTTGTCGTAATACGTTATGGCTGGTATGTGCTCTTTTAAATGGTTTAAAGCGGTTCCTTTATTGAGCCAAATCTGATAATTGTTGGGTTGCAAATCGATTGCACGGTCATAATACTGAAGGGCCTCCTTGTGGCGTTTCATGTCACATAATAGATTTCCTAATTCAGATAATGCTTCTGGATAGTCTGGCTTAAGATTAATTGCACTTTCAAAATAACTATACGATTCGTCAAGTTGCTTCAAGCCAGAGAAAGCTTTAGCTTTGAGATAGTGGATTTCAGGATCATTTATAAATAAAGTATTTGCTTTCTCTAAGTGTTTTAAAGCAAGTTTATATTCATTTAAATCTATATGAGCTTTAATGAGGTTGAATATTGCAGTTTTATCGCCGGGGTTTAATTCAATTGCTGTTATTAAGAATTTCTTTGCCTCTGCAGGTCTTTTCTGAACAGCGCAGATAAAGCCCGCGTAACTCAAAGCAAAGAAGTTGTTTGGATCTAGCTTTATTGCTAGTAAGATGTTCTTTTTGGATTCCTCAATTCGCCCCGCCTCAAAAGCATGAATTGATTTAGTGATTATTAGATTAATATTATTGGAATTCATCAGAAGCAATTGATTGAGTGCAGGATTACTTCATATTTTATCCCCGGGTTCATTTCAAATTAGGACCTGTAAATCATCCTTAAATGGCGATAATCATTTCAAATAGTTCATTGTGGACAGCTTCATGCTCTTCATTTATTTACCGTAGTCGCAAAGACTAGGGTTAGTCTCTAATTGATTCGTTATTATTGAATTTAAGAGGTTGGAATCTATAGAACTCTATGGCTTAGTTCATTGAATTGCCTGTGACCCATCGATTTTGTAATGATAGAACTCAATTTGTAAGTAAAAGATGTTAAATTACTGCTTGCTAAGGACTTTGCTTAAATATCCGTTTACTAATTTAGGAAAATTGCTTGCGCAATTGCTAAATGGATTTTGGTAAGTTTAATCGGTGGCAATCCTTTGATTGGCTGTTAAGATTACACCAAATTTTGCAGAATTAAGTGAACTGAAACTTTGAGGAGAATTGCATGAGAAACAGATTTTTTATTCCTGTTACCCTAACTCTCTTTTTAATGAGTATTTCAAGCTCATATGCTGAGAGCAACGATACCCTAGAAAAGGCTAAGGCTAGTGGCGTTATCACCATGGGCGTAAGAGACTCATCTGGTGCGTTGTCCTATACACTTGGTGACGGCAAATACGCTGGATACCACTATGAGATTTGTCAGCGAATCATTGCTAATCTTGAGAAAGCAATCGGTAAAAAATTAGAAACCAAATATTTACCTGTCACTTCGCAAAATCGTCTTCCCCTTGTTCAAAACGGCACAGTGGATATTGAATGCGGCTCCACCACTAATAACCTTGCACGTCAAAAGGACGTTGCCTTTGTCGTGACAACTTATGTTGAAGAAGTCCGCATGGCTGTAAAAGCCAATTCAGGTATCACCTCAATCGATCAATTAAACGGTCGAAACGTGGTTACAACTACTGGCACGACTTCAGTTCAGCATCTGCGCAAGCACGAGCGCGCTGCCAACATTGACTTTAAAGAGATCTACGCCAAAGACCACGCTGAGAGCTTCCTCATGCTTGAATCAGGTCGTGCAGATGCATTTGTGATGGATGGTCAGATTCTGGCTGGTAATATTGCTAATGCTAAAAACCCTGCTGATTTCAAAATCGTAGGCGAAGTGCTCTCTGTCGAGCCGATCGCCATCATGGTCAGAAAAGATGATGTAGCATTTAAAAAGCTCGCGGATAACACCGTGCGCGATTTGGTCAAATCAGGTGATTTGGCCAAGCTCTACGATAAATGGTTCATGCAGCCTATTCCCCCTAAGAACACTCGCGTAGGACTGCCTTTGAGTGAGACAACGAAGGCAGCTTGGGCTAATTTGAATGACAAGCCGGCTGAAGATTACGCGAAAAAATAAAGTAGGCTTTTGCGAACCAGACTCACATCCGGTGTGGATCTTGAGTTTAGGTTGCCAGGAATGCTAGTTGAGCTGAACTTGAGTCAAAGGATTTTCCCTTTGACTTCTTTGAGCTCATTTTGTTATCCTTGCGGTAACCCTTGCTGTTATGCTTGCTGTTAAATTTGCGCAAAGACACTAAAAAATTCTTCCTGGATCCAAATGATGCTGATGACCCTTATGAATGTATGGATTGGAGTTAAGGTATGAGTTGGGATTGGCAAGTCTTCTTAAACGATGACGGCAGTGGTCGCACTTACCTCGAGTGGATCATCCAGGCTTGGGGTTGGACACTGAGTGTCGCGGCCTGCGCCTGGGTGCTCTCAGTGAGCATTGGATTTGTTGTAGGAACGCTTCGCACCTTCACTAAATATCCATTGGCTGTAATAGTAGGTAATATTTGGGTCGAGGTATTTCGCAATATTCCTATCTTGGTTCAGGTATTTCTTTGGTACTTTGTACTCCCAAAGATCTTCACCTCCATGCAGCAATGGTCTGGCTTTGTCCTAGTTGTTTTGGCTCTGGGTTTTTTTACTTCCTCTCGTATTGCTGAGCAAGTAAAAGCCGGTATCAACGCGCTCCCTAAAGGGCAGGGAATGGCGGCCCTTGCTATGGGGCTCACTCCTCTTCAGAGTTACCGCTATGTCATATTGCCCATGGCACTCAGAATTATTCTGCCCCCGCTCACCAGTGAGTCAATGAACTTACTTAAAAATTCATCGGTTGCTTTTGCTGTCTCTATACCAGAGCTCACTATGTTTGCGATGCAAGCTCAGGAGGAAACCTCCAGGGGTATTGAGATTTATTTGGCTGTGACGATGCTTTATGCAGTATCTGCCTTCGCAGTTAACCGGCTCATGGCTGCTCTTGAGCGCCATCTGCAGATACCGGGTACCAGTTCTGGAAACTCCAAAGGTACTAACGGACCAGGGGCTAATGCTAACAATACCAACACACTCCCTTCAATAGGCGGGGGGCACTGATATGGGCGGCCTAGACCTTAGTTTTTTTAGTTTCGACATCATCAGTAAATTCGTACTGAAGGGGCTTTACTTCAGCACTGAGCTCACCATCGGATCCACGATTGGCGGGATAGTCCTTGGGACTTTGCTTGCTTTAATGCGGTTATCAAGCAGTAAAACACTATCCTGGATTGCTGTGGTGTATGTAAACGGTATGCGCTCCATACCGCTTGTCATGGTGATCTTGTGGTTCTTCCTCCTAATGCCGACTTTGATTGGTCACTCTATAGGGGCTGAGACCTCAGCGTTCATCACTTTCATTGCTTTTGAGGCGGCTTTCTTTAGTGAGATCATGCGCGCGGGTATTCAGTCCATCTCCAAAGGACAGGTCATGGCCGCTCAGGCACTGGGTATGACCTACGCTCAGAACATGAAGCTTGTTGTGCTCCCCCAGGCTTTTAGGAACATGCTGCCTGTGTTGCTAACCCAGACGATTGTCCTCTTTCAAGACACCTCCCTCGTCTACGCGATTGGTGCTTATGATCTCCTCAAAGGCTTTGTGACGGCGGGTAAGATTTACGGGCGCCCTGAGGAGGCCTATTTGCTTGCAACCATTGTGTACTTTGTCATTTGTTTCTCCCTGTCAACTTGGGTCAAGAGGATTCAAGCAAGAATCTCAATTATCAGGTAAGCATTGACCGGTCTTGTGCATAGATGGGTTGAATAACGTAATTCACTATTTCCATTAAGTATTTCAATAAGGTTAGAGATGATTGAACTTAAAAATGTTTCCAAGTGGTATGGACCCGTTCAAGTCCTGAACCAGTGCTCAACCACTATCAAGAAAGGCGAAGTTGTAGTGGTTTGTGGCCCGTCTGGTTCGGGGAAATCAACGCTCATAAAAACCATTAATGCACTGGAGCCAATCCAAGAAGGTGAGATTTTTGTGGAAGACGTGAGCGTTCACCACCCCAGTACTCAACTCCCTAAACTCAGGTCAAGAGTGGGTATGGTCTTTCAACACTTTGAGTTGTTTCCGCATCTAAGTGTCACTGAGAACCTAACCCTTGCACAGGTAAAGGTGCTGGGTAGGTCTGAGCAAGACGCATTGGCCCAGGGACTGCGTTATTTGGAGCGTGTTGGACTCACTGCACACAAGGATAAATTCCCTGGACAACTCTCAGGCGGTCAGCAACAGCGTGTTGCAATCGCAAGAGCTTTGTGTATGGATCCGGTCGTCATGCTCTTTGATGAGCCCACATCCGCTTTGGATCCCGAGATGGTGGGTGAGGTGCTCGATGTCATGGTCAGTCTGGCCAAAGAGGGGATGACCATGATCTGTGTAACCCATGAAATGGGTTTTGCAAGAAAAGTGAGCGACAGGGTGATCTTCATGGATGTTGGCGGGAAAATTTTGGAAGACTGCACAAGTGATGAGTTCTTCAATCACCCCGAGAACCGCCAGACGCGAACAAAAGAGTTTTTAGCGAAAATACTCCAGCATTAATCTGTCTACTCCTTATAGTCACTTAAGATTCAATACCGTTTATGTCTGCATCCCTTGCCCCGAAGCCTTTTGAGATTACGATTACAAGACCAGACGACTGGCATGTGCATTTAAGGGACGGGGAGGCGCTTGAGCGAGTAGTAGCACACACGGCCTTTCAGTTCGGGCGCGCCGTTGTGATGCCTAATTTAAAACCCCCTGTCACGACTACGGAGCAGGCATTGGCTTACAAGGTACGAATCCTGAGTGCTTTGGCTGCGTCCAATCATCCTGATCAAAACAAGGTCTCTAGTTTTGAGCCCTTGATGACTCTGTACCTGACCGATACCACTGCCCCTCAAGAGTTGGAGCGGGCTCACGCTGCGGGCGTGGTGGCTGTCAAACTCTACCCCTTTGGGGCCACCACCAATAGTGATTCAGGCGTTACCGATATTCGCAAAACCTATCCAGCGCTCGAGGCATTACAGCGACTTGGCATGCCTCTTTTGATTCATGCAGAGGTCACCGACCCATCTGTAGACTTATTTGACAGGGAGGCTGTCTTTATTGATAAGCACTTGATAGCGATCCGTAAAGACTTTCCTGAGCTCAAAATCGTGATTGAGCACATCACAACCCTGGAGGCTGCTCAATACGTGCAGGACGGGGACTTACACCTTGCAGCGACTATTACTGCGCATCATTTGCTTTACAACCGTAACGCCATCTTTACGGGCGGTATTCGCCCGCACTATTACTGCCTACCTGTCTTAAAAAGAGAGACACACCGATTAGCGCTGGTGAAGGCTGCAACAAGTGGGAGCTCTAAATTCTTTTTAGGTACAGACAGCGCGCCTCACGCTGCTCATCTTAAAGAGCACGCCAGCGGGTGTGCAGGTTGCTATACAGCTTTTAGCGCTATGGAGCTTTACGCTGAGGCGTTTGACGCTGTAGGCGCAATGGATAAGCTTGAGGCATTTGCAAGTTTTAATGGAGCAGACTTTTACGGACTGCCTAGGAACGTGGGAAAAATTACCCTTCGCCGCGAGAGTTGTCAGATGCCTGAGTCACTCGCTTTTGGAAATGCCAAACTCATTCCCCTTAGAGCGGGTGAGTCACTTCAGTGGCGATTCGTAGTTTGAAAATTCCATTTACATTAAACTGAATTACATAAATGAAAAATTTTCTCCACGTAGGTTGTGGTCCTCAATATAAAGACAGTCTCAAAGGTTTTAAAGACTGGCAAGAGATTCGGTTTGACATTGATCCCAAAGTAAAACCAGACATTCTCGGATCATTAACTGATATGAGCGCAGTAGAGGATAAGTCCGTTGAGGCGCTTTACTCTTCTCATAATATTGAGCATTTATATCCTCATGAAGTACCTAAAGCGATAGCCGAATTTTATAGAGTACTCAAAGACGATGGCTTTGTAGTTATAGTTTGTCCTGATCTTCAAAGTGTTGCCAAAGAAATTGTGAATGGTAAATTAATTGAGGCTTTGTATGAGAGCCCTATGGGTCCAATATCAGCATTAGATATTCTTTACGGACATGTCGGCTCCATCAGGGGGGGCAATACCTACATGGCCCATAAATCTGGATTTACTTTCCCTGTTTTAAGTGGGTTATTTAGGGAGGCAGGGTTCGGCATTACATTTGGGGCTGCAATTCCATCTGAGTATTCAATATGGATGATATGCTCAAAAAATGAGCGAACGCAGCAAGAGTTAAATCTATTGGCCTCTGAATTCTTGCCTTAATGTGTTTGAGATTCTGAAAATCAATAGCAACATTCTCTAAGCTAGAAGTAACATTTCTTAATTTGTTGTAAAAATTAGCTCAAAAAGAATACTCACTTCGAAATTTAATTGCCTTGTATTTCATTGACCAGTAATACATTCACTTTGAGCTGATAGCGATTGTTACAGTATTTCTTTGCCCTACCAATGTCCTTTGTGGAACGACTAAGGCAGTATCCCTTAAAAAGCATAATTCCATAAATTTTTGAGATTGCTGATTTAAATTTAAATAATAGATAGATTGCCTGATTCTGATTACACTGCCCGAATAGATTGGAATAAGCCCTGGCTAGAGGGCTGGAGCTCGCTCGCTCGACCGCTTTGTAATGCGATTAATGACTGCAGCGCTGCAGGTGAGACCACTTTAAATGAGGGTCATGGACTTGTTCAATTACTCAATAAATTCAAGGGTGAGCTTGAATTCCAATTCGTTGATCAAAGTAAGTTAGAGGGACACTTTACCTACGAAACTTTCATCGATCAAAGTAAAAGTATTCCGACCCGCCCAAACCTTCATGATTTCTTTAATGGCCTGAGTTGGATTAAGTTCCCTAAAACCAAAGCAGCTATGCTTTCCTTGCAGTCAGCTGAAGTCACTAGATGTCAACTTGAAACTGGTGCAATAAATAAAGAAGAAACGCCTCGTAAAGAGTCACCCCCTATCAGAGGAGCAATAAGGGATGCATTAACTGTTTTTGATGAAAACGGTATCTTGCTCCAAGCGGACGACAGAATCTGGGAGGCGCTCGAGCGCAAAGACTGGAAAGCTTTGTTTATAGAGCACAGAGCGCTTTGGAGTGAGGCAAAAGTCTGGATTTTTGGACACGCATTGCTAGAGAAACTCATCACACCCCGCCCCAGCATCACTGGGCATGTCTTAAGAATGAAAGTGCCCCTAGACACTACTGAATTGCAGCTTGACAGTTGGCTATCAAGTCGTATAGGGGAGCTCAACTGGGCGCACAAGCCCTTTACGCCCATCCAAGTGCTTGGCATACCAGGGTGGTGGGCAGATAATGAGAGAGCAGATTTTTACAACAACACAAATGTGTTTAGAGTAAGCAACCAAACGAGCTAAATACCAAGCGCTGTTTTGTATTTTTTGGCTACAGCCTCAGCAACTTTGAGCCCGTCCACGCCTGCTGATAATATCCCGCCTGCGAATCCTGCTCCCTCACCTGCTGGGTATAAGCCCTCGAGCGCTGGGTTCTCAAAGTCAGCGTTTCGTTCAATACGAAGTGGAGAGGATGTTCTGGTTTCTACTCCGGTTAGCACGGCATCGGGCAAATCAAAACCTTTTACCTGTTGTGCAAATGCGGGTAAGGCTTCTCTGAGCGCCTGGGTTGCGTAAGGGGGAAGTGCAGGTCCAAGATCTGTGAGCGTAACTCCGGGTTGATAGGACGGGAGTACAGAGCCCAGATCTTTTGAGGGCGTGGCTTTTAAGAAATCATCTAAACGCTGAGCGGGTGCTTTGTAGGTGGATCCTCCGAGCACATAAGCGCGGGACTCGAGCTCTCTTTGTAAAACAATGCCTGCAAGTGGATGCGTGTATCCAGCCCTGTTGGTATGAGCCTTGTAGCCCGCGCCAAGGGTTGATTCAAAAAGAGCTGGATCTGTGGGATAGTCACTGGGCTCAATACCTACCACGATGCCTGCATTCGCATTTCTCTCGTTTCTGGAGTACTGACTCATCCCGTTAGTGACAACCCGCCCCGCTTCAGAAGTTGCGGCGACAACGGTGCCCCCAGGGCACATACAAAAGCTGTAGGCAGTACGAGAGTTGCTGGCGTGGTGCACGAGCCTGTAATCAGCTGCCCCGAGGAGCGGATTACCGGCGTGCTGGCCCCAGCGTGCTCGGTCAATCACGCCTTGTGGATGCTCGATCCTAAAGCCAACAGAGAACGGCTTAGCCTGCATAGCAACCCCTTGGTTGTAGAGCATCAGGAAGGTATCGCGTGCGCTGTGCCCCAGAGCCATGATGACTTGTGTTGCCAAAAGCTCTTTGCATGTGCCTGTTTGCAGGTCTTGGACTATGAGTCCTTTGACCGCTCTGATCGCTTTTCCATCTAAGTTTTGAGTGTCGACAATGAGATCACAGACGTGTTGTTGAAAGAGTACCTCTCCGCCCAGGGCCTCGATCTGCGCTCTCAAGTTCTCCACGACCTTCACCAGTTTGAAGGTGCCAATGTGGGGGTGAGCAGCGTACAAAATATCCTCGGGAGCGCCTGCTTTAACGAACTCTTCAATCACCTTTCGACCCAGGAACCTCGGATCTTTGATTTGACTGTAGAGCTTACCGTCTGAGAAAGTCCCAGCACCGCCTTCACCAAACTGAACGTTACTGTCAACATTCAAGACAGATTTGCGCCAAAGACCCCATGTGTCTTTTGTGCGTTCTCTGACCTTTTTGCCGCGCTCCAGCACAATGGGTCGCAGACCCATCTGGGCCAAGGCCAGTGCAGCAAAAATGCCGCAAGGCCCAAAACCTACTACCACTGGACGCAAATGGTGAGAAGCTGCTTTGGGTCCGTGGTGAAGCTTCATCTCCAGACTGCTCGGTGAACTGTCCCCGTTGATTGCTTTAGACTTTAGGCCCTCGGGGTTGGAGCTGTGGTCCGCTTCTATGGGCAAGGGCGGGAGCCAGCGCATATCAGGGGTGGCTTGAATGCGAAGAGGGTTTAAACGCTCTAGATTGAGACGGTGAATGAGCGCTGGCTCTTCACCTGGATTTTTCAGGGCAACATCAAGAATGTAGACCACTGATATTTTTGATTTGCGTGCATCAAAGCTTCTTTTAAAAACGCGCCAATGATCAATATCAGTCTCTTGTAGGGACAGAGTCTTGCAGATGATAGGGACCAAGTAAGGCGGGCGTATGCCCTGGTCCGGGTGCTCTGCAAGCTCGTTAGGCGTGGTCTCTAGGGGTAGGCGAAGTTCGCTGATTCGAATCATGGCAACTGGCTCGTAGTGATCGAGCAAAGTGAAGAGTAGATGAATGCAAGGACTCTATTATCGTTGTTGGAGGCCTAAGTTGATGCTGTTCGGTGCTTGAATTTGGACAATCCGAGTCAAGTGTGGGGCAGTTGGTAGATAAAAGTGCTTAGATTGGCGATAATGCACAAGTGAAGTTCGCTAGGCCGTCGCTGGTGCAATGGGGGAAACGCCGCACTGGAGGAACGTCCGGACTGCAAAGGACAGCGCAGGAGGTAACGCCTCTCCACCGTGAGGTGAGGATTAGAGCAACAGAGACGAGTCGGCGTTTGAGGGTAACCTTAAACGGCGGGTGAAACGGGCAATCTCTGCGCGCAGCAATACCGAATAGGCCAACGATGATGTGGTCCGCGGAGTTGGCGGGTGGGTAGCATCGAGCCGTGTGGGCGACCCACGGCCCAGAGGAATGACGGTCACACGGGGGAAACTTCGTGCACAGAATCCGGCGTATCGGCGAACTTCACACTTTAGACGTTTGTTTCAATTTTTCGTTAAAGAAATTCGTTAAAGACATTCGTTAAAACTCAAACTTAAATCTCTTAGTTAAAACAATCCCAGCTCTTTTAGGTTCTCCACATGCGCCAGTAACGAGCGTTTAGCAATGGGCCACACGTTAGGTGGGACATCATCGTAAGCAAATTGAACCCAGTCGTCCATGGATCCTGATGGGTTTTGTTGCAGTACCCTCAAAATCTTGGCCTCACGCTTCATACGGTGCTGATATAGATTTTCAATCACCTCAAGTGCACAACGTGGTCTTTCTAAATAATTACCGAGCACATAGCCGTGGGCCGGCAAAATAAATTCGATGTGGTGCGCGTTACAAAGATTGGCTAGTGTTTGAAGTGAATTTAAATACTTGCCCATGTGCCCGTCGGGCGGGTCCACAACAGTCGTGCTGCCGTTGAGCACATGATCCCCGCTAAAGAGCAAACCGTCCTCCAAGAGCATAAAGCACACATGATTTGCTGCGTGACCAGGGGTGTACACAACTTGTAGCGTATGCGTTTCAGATCTTGAGGGCTCGCCCGAGTCAATATGCTCTAGCACCAAGCGCTCACCATCACTCAGTTCTCGGTCCGGTGTGAATTGTGAGGTTGCTTTAGCAGTTGACTTGGAGGCAAGTCCGAGAATGGGGGGCTTTTGACTTGAGTTTTGTTCACAAAGCGCTTGAAGCGGCAAGGCGCCGGGGGAATGGTCCGGATGGGAATGAGTGCACACAATCATTTTGATGTTCCCGTTGCACGCGCTAAAGACCCGCGCAGTATGCTCAGGATCAAATGGGCCAGGATCTAAGACGATGTAACCTGTGAGAGCGGTTCCAATGATGTAGGTGTTGGTGCCCGGTCCGGTCATGACGCCTGGATTGGGGGCGGTTAGGCGTTGCAGGTTACGCAGGATGGGAACGGGGGCCTTGGACTGCCAGTCGAGGCTTATGAGTTGAGACTTGTCTGTATCTGGGGTTACGCTTGAGAGCGGGCTCCTTAGGGCAAGTTCACCGTAAGCGCTGTCTTTTTCGGAGAATTCTCTAACTTCACCGCCAATTTTGCCCTTTCGGGGGATAGACTCAGGTCCCGGGTCCCCCTTATCCGTAAGGGTTGCGGTTTTATTTGAAGAAAGAAATTGCGTCGGTCTGACCATGTGCTAGAGTCCCGTGATGGCTTTAAGCTGATAAATATCTCAAACAACAATGTTGCAAGGAATAGGGATTATGAGTGATTTGAAAAAGAATTTCACAAGCGCTTTTACCGACAGCGCGCTAGTTAAGATTTCCAAAGAAAGAACTGCCAAGATGAAACTGCTTGGATTGTTAGCCGCAGGCCTTGTCCTTGGTTTGCAAGGCATGCAAAGCACCTTTGCACAAAGCGCATGGCCTACCCATAAACCCATCACTTTGATCGCTGTGTTTCCAGCCGGTGGGTCTGTTGACCAAGTGGCCCGTATTATTTCTCAGCCCTTGGGTCAAGAACTGGGCCAAACGGTCATTGTGGACAACAGGGGCGGGGCTTCTGGAACGATTGGGACCGCTTTGGTCGCGCAGGCGCCCGCCGATGGGTACACCTTTGCTGTGGTGTTTGATACGCACGGTGTCAATTCCAGTATATTTCCGAAACTCCCCTATGACGCACAAAAGGATTTAACGCCGCTTATCCTGGTCGGCACGTCCCCCATGGTGCTCGCAACCAACGTCGGTTCAGAGTACAAGACTTTTGCGGATGTGATGAATGCAGCCAAAGCAGGTAAGAACGTGAGCTTTGGTACGATCGGAAACGGAAGTCTGGGTCACCTCTCTATGGCGCTGCTTGGTAAGAGCTCCCACGTTGACTGGACTCATATTCCCTATAAAGGGGGAGGTCCATTGATGACGGACGCGGTAGCTGGTCATGTACCCCTCACGATGGCATCTGTTTTTGTAACTAAACCCCACATTGACGCGCAAAGACTCCGGCCGTTGGCTGTAACTTCCAAGCACAGAAGTCCAGATCTACCCAACGTTCCAACCATTGAAGAACTTGGTTATCCAGGTTTTGAAGCACCGTCTTGGTGGGCGTTTTTAGCCCCCGCTAAAACACCACCCGATATTGTCAAACGCATGAACGAAGCACTCAATAAAGTTCTCAAGAATCCAGAGGTTGCCAAGAAGCTGGACGCGCAGGGAATTGATGTAATCGGGGGTTCAACTGAGAGCGCAAGAGTCTTTATTGATAAACAAATAACGACTTGGGCTAAGGTCGTTAAAGACAATAACATTCGCGCTGAATAAGAGGTACATAGAAAATTCAATATTCCCTATCTAAACCTACCAAGCACTGCTGCATTGCAGTGCTTGGGCTGAGATCAGGGTATTGGATTTGATTTAATTTGATTGAGTTGAACTGGTTTCAACCAGTCAAAAAAGATTTATTTTTCTGGCGTAACGCCAAGCGCTACCAAGAACCGAGCAACCATGTTGTAGGTTGCAATAGCAGTAGTTAGCTCCACAATCTCTTGTGTGTTGAGGTGCGCTTTCAGTTGATTGAAAACACTGTCCTCAATTTTGACGGTCAAGGTCATCTGAGCTGCGTATTGGATCACGATGCGCTCAAGCTCTCCCAAGCTTGCATCTGTGACCACGCTACCTGGATTGTTTTTTAATACCTTATCGAGCGCGTCCAGTTCAGCCTGCGTTCCACCGGCTGCCAAGAAATCTGGCTTGTGGTGGTGATACTCATACACAGCGCCCGTTAAAACGGCGACCGTGCAAATACCAAGTTCACGTAGTTTGCGACTGGTAGAGAGGCCTGTGCGAACATTTTTCAGATACACGTTCCAACCCCTTGCAACGGGTTCACTCCAAAGAAGTGCTTTGTCAAGGTTCAATAAAGCTCCGCCTCGCCGCTCCAATATGGCGTTGACTAGATCCTCTGGGCGTGGTTGTTGTTCCTGTGACCAATCTGGAATGCGCATACTGATAGCCTTTAAGTAAATAATTTGAATTCTAAAGGTAATTGAAAGTTGAATTCACGCCCGGTACCAATAAGCTAAAGGGTACTCTTTGATGAAGAGCCAATGAATAATGCCGGCTGATTCATTCAATATAAGTAGACATGAATTTAAATTTTTTTAGCTTATTGAATTTAATCTTGAGCAGCTTCTCGCCAAGGCTCTGGCGAGCTCGTTGAAAAAGCATTGCTACAGTGGGATAATTCACGCATGAAAATTCCTTTTACTAAAATGCAAGGTGCGGGCAATGACTTTGTAGTCATTGATGAGACCCTAGTTCAGTACGGACTCAAGCCAGAGGATTACCGTCACATTGCTGACCGACACTACGGAGTGGGTGCTGATCAAATACTCATTGTCAGGGCTGCCCCCTACGCAGGGGTTGATTTTGAATATGTCATCCACAACGCCGATGGGGGTGAGGTTGAGCACTGCGGTAACGGTGCAAGGTGTTTTGTAAGATTTGTACATGAATCCGGGCTATCTGCGAAGAATCCTATTCGAGTGAAAGTGCACGGGGGTGAAATTGAACTTCACGCCCAAAGTGATGGTCGGGTAAGAGTTGATATGGGACCTCCTGTATTTGAGCTCCCGCTTATTCCTTTTGATGCCTCCAAGGCGACTGAGGTCTCCAAAAATACACAATTTCAAAGCTGGAGCCTTTTCGGAATACGCGAACACTGCCGCACGCTTGGAATTAGCGCAGGCTCAGACTCAAGGGAGCTCTATCCATTGTCAGTGCTCTCAATGGGCAACCCCCACGCCGTAACCCTTGTAGATGATGTAGACACAGCCCCAGTGGCATCATTAGGTCCTTGGATCGAGCACCACTTTGCGTTCCCCAAGCGCGTTAACGTCGGATTCATGCAAATACAATCCAGAAGTTCTGTCAAACTTAGAGTGTTTGAACGAGGTGCAGGAGAGACCCTGGCCTGCGGTACCGGGGCCTGTGCAGCGGTAGTCGCCGGTATCCAACAAGGCTTGTTAGACTCTAGAGTCGATGTACAAACCAGGGGCGGCACCTTGACCATTGAATGGTCTAAAGGACACTCGAGTACCGGGGGTTCTTCCGTTTTTATGACGGGACCTGCTGTTAGCGTGTTTAAAGGTAACATTGAAATTAATGAATAATTCAACCATGTCCCCCATCACCGAAGACGATATTGCCAATTTCTTGGTCAATACCCCTGACTTCTTTGTTCGTCATGCAGAAATCTTGGGCACCATACGCCTGAGTAGTCCCCACGGTAACCGTGCGGTGAGTTTGCAAGAACGTCAAGCCGAACTCATGCGCGAGAAAATCAAAGGGCTTGAGTTGCGCATGATGGAGATGGTGAGAAACGGCGGAGACTACTCCGTGATTGCTGAGCATGTGCATGTTTGGACGCTATACCTACTTGAGGTATCTAAAGCCATCGATATACCTCACGTGTTAGTTAAACGCATTGAAACGTCCTTTGATATCCCACAAGCTGCCATCAAAGTTTGGGATGTGAACAAGGCTGCCAAGAAGGAAAGCTTTGCCAAAGGATTCAGTGAAGATGTTCAAAAGTTTGCGAACACACTGAACGCACCTTACTGCGGAGCAAACACTGGCTTTGAAGCGGTTGACTGGTTGCCAAGACCTGCTGAGGCCAAGTCGGTTGCACTGATTCCGCTCCATGCCTATGAGCCCTCAAGGGTCACGCCCATTCACGACGGTGTGAAAGTGACACCTCCCGCTATCGGTTTATTGGTTCTTGCCTCTGAGGATGAGCACCGTTATCACTCAGGAATGGGGACCGTGTTTTTGGAGCAAATTGGGGAGTTGGCAAGCGCTTGTCTCAATCGGCTGCGCTGATCA
>CAJAYT010000023.1 GCA_903949285.1 uncultured Burkholderiales bacterium | reverse complement strand
TCCTGTTGTTGATATTCGTTTATTTACGGGTCGTAATTTTGCTTTTGGAGCGCTGTCCTTATCTGTTGCATACGGCCTGTTTTTTGGCAACGTTGTGCTGATGCCTTTGTGGTTACAACAGTTCATGGGTTACACGGCTACTTCCGCGGGCATGGCGCTCGCTCCTGTTGGTTTGTTCGCTATTTTGCTCACCCCACTGGTGGGTAAGAAAGTCGGTCAATGGGACCCCAGAATGATGGCCACCGGTGCGTTCATCGTCTTTGCCATTGTGCTTTGGCTTAGAGCCCAGTTCACAACTGACACGGATTTCAACCACATCTTGTTTCCTACTTTGTTGCAGGGTGCTGCGATGGCCTTTTTCTTTATCCCCTTGACCACGCTAACACTCGCTGGGTTGCCTCCTGCGCGCATCCCTGCTGCTGCAGGACTGAGTAACTTTGTACGTATCATGGCCGGCGCAATGGGTACATCCGTTGTTACAACCGTTTGGGAGAGAAGGGCTGCTTTGCACCACGCCCATCTCACTGAGCCACTTAGCCAGGTAGAGGGAAATTTGCCGTGGACTTTGAGCTCTATGCAAAACAGCGGCATGAATTTTGGCCAATCTCTGAGTCAAATCAACCGCGTCATCGATCAACAAGCTTTTACGAAAGCGGCGACTGATATATTTTTGGCTTCTGCGGTGCTTTTTGTGTTGTTGATCGCTTTGATTTGGCTGACCAAAAGGCCCAAAAAGATGGCACCAAGCTTGGTAAAAGATGGGGGCGGGGCACATTAATCTCGCCTGAATTAGGCTAGTGGTGTCGCGCTATTATTACCAGAGAATCTCGCTCCCATCAACTTCAAAAGCACTCCAAATATGAAGGCCATGAACCCGCGCCTTAGAAGTTGAAAAGCCTTTGAGGGGTGTCCCACATGAGCACTTTGCGCTCATTGGCTGTAAAACGTTGCTCTACCCATTTCAACATAGGACCGTAGTCAACCCTGTAAGGAGCCTTTAGATAGGGCCAGTCTGATGCCCATATGCACTGCTCCAGCCCAAAAGAGGATATCAGGTCATCCACATAGGGATTTGTATCTTCAAAGGGGTAACCAGTTTGTGAGAATTTAGCAAACCCTGAGAGTTTGACGACTGCGCGTTTTTGTGATCCTAGCTCAAGCAAAGCTTTAAAGCCGCTTTGATCAATCCCATCTGCCAAGACCGGTCGACCGCAGTGATCAATGAGAACTTTGACCTTTGTTTTTGCAATCATCGGGATCAGATCGATAAGTAAGTTACCCTCAACTTGGAACTGCGCAAACATATCCAACTCTTTGAGTCTAAAGAGCAGGGGTTCGATATCAGCGTAATAGGCAAGTCCGTGCAGTGCAACATTAAAAGCTATACCGACAACACCCTTGGACTTGAGAGTTAGAAGAGTTGATGTGTCGCAGTTGTTATCTGTAACTGCGATTCCTTTAAAGCGGCCGTGCCCGTTCTCGATCGCGTCTAGTAAGCAGCGATTATCGGTTGCATACCCAGAATTGGGTCCTACGAGTAGGGCGTGTTGCACGCCGTATGCATCCATGAGGTGTGAGAAATATTTAGCACCTCCCATCTCTTGGCCCGCAGGTTTATAAGCCACACCTGGGAAATAGGGGAACCGCTCAGGATCTAAAACATGGCAGTGGGTGTCAATTTTGGGTTCGTCAAAAATACTCAAAATATTACCCTGCTTGTTAAAAGCGATGTTAAAAAGTGGCAGCTATGGCTTTGTGCAACTCAGGCGTGATCTCGGGGAGCACACCAAACCAAGCCTGAAACGCAGGCCTAGCCTGGTTGAGTAGCATTCCCAGTCCATTAACTGTTGCGTTTCCACGCTTTTTAGCCTGAGCCAGTAATGGAGTTTCTAGTGGAATATAAATCGCATCTGAGACCAACGCAGAGGTGGGTAGTTCGTTCAACTGCAGATCAAGTTCAGGTTGCCCGTGCATGCCTTGGTTGGTGGTGTTGACAAGCATCGCAACGCCGTTGAGCGCATTGGCGCGTTCACTCCAATCGACGACGCGCACAACTGATCCAAATTCCTGGGCTAAATGCTCCGCCTTGGATTTGGTTCGGTTAATGAGTCTAATCTCTTGGGCGCCTTCATTGATCAAGCTAAGAACAATGGCGCGAGCAGCGCCACCCGCACCCAAGACTGTAATAGGACCTGCGTCGGCGCGCCAATCAGCTTTTGCGTCTTTGATGCTTTGAATATAACCATATCCATCATTGTTAAAGCCGTGAAGGGCGCCGTCAGGTTGCACGACGATGGTATTGATCGCACCCATTTGCTTGGCAACTGGGTGAAGCCAATCCATCGCCTTCATAGCCTCCACTTTGTGAGGAATAGTCACATTACATCCTGCAAAACCAAGTGCCTTCAAACCCTTCAAAGCGTCATGCAAATTTGAGGGCTCAACCGGTAACAAAACATAAGAGCCTTTGAGCTTGTACTGTGCGATCCAGTGATTGTGGATCACAGGGGACCTGGAGTGAGCGACAGGATGACCCATGACTCCGGCTAAGATGAATTTTTGAGAAGACAAATCAATACCTCGTTAAGTTACTAAGCTGTGGGCAGTTTATTTTTTATTGATACTTGCAAGCGTCTCGATCACAACTTGTTTACCGTTCACGACCTTAGTCATATAGCTCTCACGGTCTAAATCTCCATTTGCGTCGTAACTCACGTCTAGCAAAATGCCGGGATACTGTTTGGCGGAGAAACTAATACCGTGCATAGCCTGTGCAAGAGCTTTGGAATCAAATTTACCAATTTTCTCGGTTACTGCCTTCACAATGTACATGGCGCTGTAGCCCTTTAGACCGTTATGATCTGTGCGACTTTGATATTCTTTTTGGTATGCCTGGTCAAATTTCTTGACCGTCGCTTGAGGCGCGTCTGCGGTTAAACCCACATGAGCGATGGCCCCGTTTGCTGCGTCCCCTGCAAGCTCAATCACTTTTTGGCTCGTCAGCACTGTCTCTCCGATGACGGGTTTTGTATAGCCTTGTTTGCGCAGTTCTTTGAGTAGACGTGCCGCTTCTTCCTCGTTTGTATAAACAAAAAGTGCATCAGAGCCACTTTGACGTGCTTTTAAAACAGCGCTACTAAAGTCCACCTGTCCTGCATCTGTGGAGATATCGGCCCCCATTTTGATGCCCTTGGCCTCAAAGGACTTCATGGCTAAATCGCGACCGCCTTTGCCAAAGTCGTTGTTCGTGTAAATGATGTCAATGACCTTCGCTTTAATGTTGTCGCTTATGTAGTTCGCGACCTTTGGCATAGCGGTGGACTGGGTAAAGGAAGTTCTGAAAATATAGGGGTTACCTTGCTGGGTGATGGCTGCAGCCTCACCACCCACAAAATTGGGAATCTCTGCTCGTTTGGTCTCAGCCATGCTCACCAAAATAGAGCCTGAGAAAACGGGTCCCATCACAACATAGGAGCCTTCGTCCACCGCCTTTTGTGCAAGTCCTTTGGAAACCCCAGGATTGGACTGAGTGTCCTCTGCGATGTATTCGATCTTGCGTCCCAAAATACCGCCAGTTGCATTGATCTCCTTAACGGCTAGTTTGACGCCGTTGTTAAAGTTGGTACCCGAAGTGGTGCCAGTGCCGCTTAACTCCACAAGTCCGTAGATTTTTACAGTATCTGCTGCCTGAGCCAAACCTACAAAGCAAAACGCACCAATGAGTGCTAAGTTGATTAAACGTTTCATTAGAAAGTCTCCAGTTATTTGTGTTTAATTGCGTTTCCGACCTAACCTGACTTGACCTGAACTGACCTTATAAACCCCAGTTTGGGTCTGTCTGAATCAGTCTGAACCTGATCCACCCATCACCACGCTCAGTTCAAAGAGAGGTGCAAAAAAAACACCTGCTATGACAGAACACAGCTTAAAGCTTAGTGAGCACCATGTAGGAAGGAATCGATTAGGAAGAAAACGATTTACGCGTGACGAATTTTAGTGTTTTTAGAGACGTAAAAAGAAGAAATTTACCGAGTGTAAATACCCGGTAGGCCTAGCAATGTGGCGCAAACAGAAGCTTGAATTCTGAAATTGGGGTACGTCGCTTTTGCCGTGCAATTTAAAACGAATGGTGTACGACTTGGATACAAGTCTACAAAAGGTTAAAGCAGGGCGCTGGCCAGCTCGCCTTTTTCGCTGAGCACTTTGACCCAAGCGGGCATTTTGCCCCTACCCGTCCAGGTTTGGCTAGCGTTGGTCGGATTTTTATACTTGGCGGCCACTTTTCCCCTGGGTTTGAATACTTTTTTAGGAGTTCCTGATTTAACTTTGATTTTTTGTGGCTTTAAATCTTTCAGTTCCTTGATCTCTTTTAATGCGCCGACTATGTCTGAGACGCTTAAAGCATTATCCTTTGCAATTTGGACAATCTGTGTGAGTGCAGCACTTCGGGTTTGAGATAAAAGAGCTTTCTCTCTTTTATCCAGCGCTTCTCTTTCCTTGTGAATAAGGGCAAGGGATTCAGCAACAGTTAATTTGGCCAAAATAATCTCCAGTGTATATTACTCGATTATAAATTAATTATTGAAATTAATAATCAGTCAATAATAGCGTTTTAATAATTACAGATTAATTTAGAATTTTATATATTAATTTTATTTGGATTTAAATAAAGGAAATCTTTAATATTCACAGTGTTATCAATAAAGAATTGATTAATCTCAACCATTAAACCGTAGCGCTCAAAAGCCGGTTAGGTTTATTTTGGATTCTGAGTTTTGATGCTGCCGTTCGAGCCGTAGGTGATACTCCCCTGGGAGTTTGATGGGCCGCCAAGCGATGAGGTTGTGTCATAGCCTGGATTGACGGGGGCGGTGGCAGGTGGTCTTTGAGCTTGCGGGGTCCGAGCAGGCGTGTTCAGCAAAGCGTTGCTGTTATTGTTGGCACTACCGATTGCGCTAGGTGGATACGAAATAATAATGTTGGGTTGTAATCTTTGATTATTATTTTGAGGTGAATTAATGTTGACTTGATTATTGGAAAGATTAGAGCCATTTGGATTGGGGAAAGTTTGAGCAAATCCCAGGCTAGAGGTTAATATAAGGGAAACAGCGAATAGTATTTTTTTATAAGTCATTTCGATTTAGGTTCGGGTTCGGGTTCGGGCATGCAATGACATATATCTAATCAAATACGCTTTTAGAGTAATTTGATTAAATCATCTCTCACTTTGCTGATGCTGTCGTTGGAGCCGTATCGTTTTATATTTTCTCCAGTTGGATCGACCAAGAACTTTGTAAAGTTCCACTTAATGGACTCTGTTCCTAAAATTCCCGGGGCACGAGACTTTAAAAATGTGTAAAGCGGATGCTCTTTGTTTCCGTTGACATCAGTTTTCTCAAAGAGCTGAAAGCGGACACCGTAGTTTGTTTCGCAAAAGGACGCAATTTCTTGTAGTGTTCCAGGTTCTTGGGCGCCGAATTGGTTGCAAGGAAAAGCAAGAATCTCAAAATCCTTGTCCTTGAACTCATCATACAAACTTTGCAGATCCTTGTATTGCGGGGTAAATCCACAATTTGAAGCAACGTTCACTACAAGGAGCGTTTTGCCTGCATAGTCTTTGAGATTTTGAGTTTTTAGATCTATCGTCTTCAGTTCAATATCGGGTAACACGTTAGGACTCCAGATGTTTAGCGTTAAATGATAGGAAAGTACCAGGCTGATTCAGCATCGGACCAAACAAACTTATGACCTTTAAGCCATTTTGCTAATTTATCGTCCTCGTTGTATCTTTTCATACCCTCAAAAACCCATAAAAATCCATTGGGCTCATCTCTTAAATCCTTGATGACTGCATTTGGAAATTGCTTTAAGAATGCAGCGAATTCTTGGTAACTGGGTCCAGACATCAGGTCTGAGCCGACTTTAGTGGCTTTGCCCGCTACATTGGATTTTGTAATATTTTTCCCCGCTGAATTGTTGTCTTGGGTAGGCAAATGTTTGGTGGGCGCGTCCATGATACCGCCGTCATCAGGGGGGGCTGTTTTGTTGGCCTGAGCTGCTTGAGTCCTGCTAGGGGAGGCACTTGGGGTATGGTTACTAGCGCCTGCGTCTTTGTGTCCTGCAAGGGCCTTAAAAAATAACTTCGTAGCGTCTGGGCAAAAGTACTTTCCACTCAAACTGGCAATTGTCTTTTGAGCCTTGTCTTTATCAAGAGGGGCTTTGGTCACGTCCCCACTCATCAGCTCTTCGTAGGTCTCGACGATGGAGATGATCCTCGCGCCCATCGGAATTTCGTCTCCCGCTAGACCGTCCGGAAATCCCTTGCCGTCGAAGCGTTCGTGGTGTGCGCGGATCATGGCCGCAACATCAGTCATATCATCTAGCGCGCTCAAACAAGTCGAACCCAGGGCTGGATGGCTTTTATAAAGATCTAAATCGCTGACGGGAAGTTCTGCGATATTGGTTCTAAGCACCCTATCAGACATGCCTATTTTGCCAATATCGTGAAGAAGTCCTGCAATGAATACTTCTTGAATGTGTTTCTCATCGAAATCAGCCAACTTGGCCATTCGCATGCTTAAAAAAGCAACCTTTCGCGAGTGCACCAAAAGGTTAGGTTGTCTTAGGTCAAGTAAGTTTGAAAAAGCCTTGATCGATGAGACGTAGGAGCCGCGTAGTTTCGCATTCGCTTCACTTAAGTGCGCAGTCCTCTCCTCTACTTTCTCCTCTAACTCTGCGTTTTGTTTGCGCGTCAATTCTAGGAGTCTTTCTCGCTCATGTTTCAGCTCAGCATATTCAAGCGCCGATTTGACCGTTGCGCAGAGCTCATCATCTACCCAAGGTTTTGACAGGTAGCGATAAATCTCGCCCTGATTAACTGCGGCAATCGCACTCGTGGTGTCTGAGTAGCCGGTCAGTAAGATTCGAACGGTTTGGGGCCACCGAGCCCTAACCACCTCAAAAAACTGAGCCCCGTCCATGTTGGGCATGCGCATATCTGAGACGATGACATCAATTTTTTGTTTGGCTAGGATTTCCAGACCTTGCGCACCGCTTTCTGCAGTCGTAACTTTATACCCCACCAGGCTAAACATTCTGCGAAGGGAGGACAAAATGTTGGACTCATCGTCCACACATAAAACACTATATTCGCTAGGTTCTTTGAGGGCTGACGGTGAGTTTGGTAAAACTGCATTGCTCATAAAAGTTAACCATGCTTAAGTGGTCAGTAGAGAGGTGTTTTGGGATCAGTCTTAACCGGTTTGAAGTAGTGTTCGGAACCACTATATTCTCTGATCCATTCTAATGTAAACCGCCATTGATCATGTCAATGTGCAGACGATTTCTCACATCTTATCCCCAAACATATCTAGGTTGTAATATTAGGAGTAAGCTTTGGTTGATACAGCCATGTGTCCCAGTCAAAACTGAGAGATAAGTACGCTATTCGACATATTATTAGCTTAATTTGGCTCACCGTGCTAAGTGGCTGTCAGCGATAATAGTAGGCTGCACTTTGGACAGTGTCATGATCCAGT
>CAJAYT010000022.1 GCA_903949285.1 uncultured Burkholderiales bacterium | reverse complement strand
ATATAGCTCCTCTTGTTTTTAGATCGTTTACAACAAAAGTGTTGTGAACTATTTCATGTCGTACGTAAACGGGAGCCCCAAACTTTTCTAGGGCTTTTTCCACAATCTCAATCGCCCGGTCAACCCCTGCACAAAATCCCCTGGGCTGAGCAAGCAGTATTTCGCGCGTTAAAGGTTCCGACATTAAGGAGTCCCTGAAGAATTTAAAATAAGCATTTTTAGGCTTAAACGTTTAATGATTTTTGAATAGGAAAAAAATAACAAAACTAGAATCTATCATTGAAGTGAATATCAAGGAATATTTAGATCAAAATGATCTTTAATAAACATCAGATCAGTGTCAATTTATTGGTAGGCCCTCATCTAAACCTCAGTGCATCCTATTCGATCAATCGATTTAATTGCATTGGTAAAGTCACTTAATTCAAAAGAGTTAAAGAACCACTTGTCCAAGTTTTGTTCAAAATTCGGTTAAATCAATACGAAATTTCAGCCCATTTCAACATTCAACTGGCAAAGACCGATCTGCGCCAATAATCCGGAGCTTTCAAAATGAATACGATTTGACTTACCCCCGAGGTGACTTAGGAAGTCTCATAGCGTAAATAATTGCACATAAGGCTTTATATTTAAAGTAAACCTTATGTGATAGGGGCTGGGTTAGAATACATCCCTATGAACGAGAAGCGAGGCTCCATCTTTGTCCACTGGATTGCGATCATTGCAGTCTTGATGAGCTCCCTTGCACCCAGTGTTTCTCAGGCTTTGGCTCTTAACCAGGCAGGCCAATCGGGGCTGGATTTTGTTTGCTCTGTCAGTGGCATGAAGAGGGTCGCCACTCAATCTACTCAAAAGCTTCGGCCCGCTGCAGGGGATCAAAATCAGGATCATCAAGCTTTAATGGATGATCATTGCCCCTACTGCGCACTCCAAGGTAGCTACGTTTTACCCTTGAACTATTCTCTTGAGTTTCAACAACCTGAGAGCTCTAGTATCTTTCCCCGCCTTTTCTATCAGTCACCCAAGCCCTTATTTGCATGGTTGACCCTTCCCTCAAGGGCTCCGCCCGTGCTTTCCTGACCCCAAAAGATTTGCAATCAGCTTTAGGCTGAATTGCTCTTTTTTAATTCCTGTTTATGCACAGGATTATTTCAGGATAGTTTATGAATCGTTTTTATTCCCCCAGTGGACTCAAGCGCGGGCTCGTTGCAGCTAGCGTTTTTATCCTCGTCTGGTTGGGTTGGCTCGCGGGTTATAGGAGTGCTGAGACCGGTAACCTGTCTGCGGACTCTCTCACTACTCAACGCCACTCATCAGCATCTGTAGAAATCAAGTTGGTTCCGTATCAATCTAACTTTAACTAGATTTACGCAAATCAATTTCACAAAATAATCAAGAAATTAGGATATTCAAAATGAAATTTCGAACCAAGTTTAAAAGTAAGTTGTTGGTAACATTATTGGCATCCAGCACCTCATTCGGTGCATTTGCCTGTGCGACTTGTGGTTGCGCGTTGTCCTCGGATGCGGCTATGGGTTATTCATCCGGATCGGGTTGGACGGTCAGCGCGCAGTATGACTTTATCAACCAAAACCAGTTGCGTTCAGGTACCGGAACCTTCTCACAGGCACAGTTGGCTAACCTCAATAACACGACTAATCTAGGTCAAGAGGTTGAGAATCAAACCATCAACAGGTACTTAACTCTGGGCGTGGGATACGCACCTAATGCAGATTGGAACTTCAAACTCTTTGTGCCTTATGTAGACCGCACTCATACAACACACGGACAAGAGACTGACACTACCTTGCCGGCAAGCAATTTAAGCGGAGCCCAAGTATCAGGTATTGGAGATATTAAGTTCATCACCAGCTTTCAAGGAATACTGCCCACCCATAATCTGGGCGTTCAAGTGGGCATAAAGCTACCAACGGGCAACTACGGAGGCCAAAATGCAAACGGAATAACCCAGTCTAAGAATCCAACCCTTTTCTCCACAGGACCAAGTGCTGGACAAATGTTAGACACCAGTCTACAAGCAGGTAACGGCAGTACCGACTTGATACTGGGTGGTTATTATTACCAAGCGATTAGTCAAAATTTTGATGCTTTTGTGAACGGACAGTTTCAAGGCTCCATTGCTCAAAAGCTCAATCAAGTTGGTTCTGACTACCGTCCCGGTGACTCTGCTAATTTAAGTTTTGGTCTCAGGTACGAAGCTGATCCAAAGTTTGTGCCTCAGTTACAAGTCAACGTTACTCATAAGGCCGCAGATCAAGGAACCCCGGGCGCCTCGGCAGATACCACTGGTACGGGTGGCACAGTGGTGTACTTGAGTCCTGGTGTCTCGGCTCCCATTGATACCAAGCACTCATCTCATGTTTACGCGTTCTTGCAATTACCCGTTTACAGTAAGTTAGATGGTTATCAACTCTTTCCTCATTGGACGGCGTCAGTTGGTTTGACGCATGCCTTTTAGTAATCAGCACCAACAGTTTTAAGAATGAAAATAGATAGCGACTGCTCAACTATCAAGCTGCAGCCATCGGCAAATAAACCGAGGAGAACATTCCTGCGTTCTTTTGCATCAGCTTTTGCCCCGATGGCTCTATCAGCGCCTGGTCTTGGAGGGCTTGCGAGCCCAGCTCCAGCTCAAGCGGCTACAAACCTCAAGTTGGGTCAACCCGCACCCAACTTGACACTGCGTACGCTGGAGGGACAACAGATTAGGACTCAGGATTTAGTTGGGCAGTTGGTTATCCTTACCTTTTGGGCAACGTGGTGTGAGCCCTGCCGCGAGGAGTTGCCTATTTTGTCCATGTTCAATGAAAGACACAAAGACGCAGGAGTGCAGGTCCTAGGCTTTAGTTTGGACACACCCGATGCCCTCCCTAAAGTGCAAAGAGTCGCCTCTTCTCTTAGTTTTCCTGTTGGATTACTCGGTAGTGCTTATGCAGGGGACTACGGACGCATCTGGAATTTACCCGTCAATTTTGTGATCGACAGAGCAGGGCGATTGGCTTATAACGGGTGGGATGATAAAACACCCAGCTGGACCATGCCTCACTTGCACTCAGTGATGGATCCGCTGCTTTAAACGTGCGATTTGATAAATCTGTTTTTGAGCTTACCCAGTCCCGTTATCTCAATTTCAACAGTGTCACCCCCTTTGATATTAGGTGATGTGCCGTCCGTACCCATCCACATCACGTCGCCTGGATAAAGTGTCGCATACCGAGACGTTCGACTGATAAAGGTAGCAATACCAAAGAGCATCGCCTCTGTATCGAATTCGATAGTGAGTGCACCGTTCACAGTCACGCGCGTTTTAGCACCGCGAAGGCTGAAATCCGTATCAATCCAAGGCCCCATGGGTTTGAAGGTGTCGGAGTTTTTGGACCTAAAAAAAGTACGATCCTCTTTTTGCCAATCACGCTCACTCACATCATTACCGATGGTGTAACCAAATATGCAGGAGAGAGCATCTTGTTCAGATATGTTCTTAACCTTTTGACCTATCACCACAACCAGTTCTGCCTCGTAGTGAATTTTCTCACCCGCATCCGCTGGGATGATCACGTCCTCTTGATCAGCGATGAGTGCATTTACAGCTCTATATCCTATGTCCGCAGCGCCTGGGATCACGGGTGTCTCCCCCTTGGCATGTGCAACTTCCATAATATGCTTCACGTAGTTCAGTCCTGCTGCGTAAAAAGTCGGTGGAATGACCGGTACCTCAAGCTTTACAGCACCCAGTTCGTGTTGTACACCTGTGCTTTGCCATTCGCCCCACGGGGTACCTTTTACGGCGTGCAGTAAATCACGCTCCAGGTATCCTGTGAAGATTTCACCGTTTGTCGAGTACCTTAGCCATTTCATATTAAACGCTCTTGATTGAAAAGTAAGCTATTTGTTATATCGCCCACACGGCTCACGCCGCATAGTTGCATGGTGCGTATCAGCTCTTCGCGCAAAATATTAAGAGAGTGAGTGGCTCCCGTGTCACCGTAGCTTATCGCGCCGTAAAGGGTTGCTCGTCCCGTCATCACTGCGTCGGCTCCTAAAGCTATTGCTTTTAAGATATCGCTACCGCGGCGAATCCCGCCGTCCAGGAGGACTGGTATTCGACCATCCACAGCTTGCACAATAAAGGGGAGTGCGTCTAACGTTGAGAGCGCAGTATCGAGTTGACGCCCTCCGTGGTTGGAGACCACAAGCGCATCACACCCTAACTCAATGAGTCTTTCAGCGTCCTCAGGGTGCATAACACCTTTCACAATCAGCTTTTTATGCCAGTAGTCTCTGATTCGCTTTAAGTCGTCCCAGTTAAATGCAGGATCATAATTACGCCCCACAGATGAAGCGAGATGGTTGGCCCCTCTTTGTTGTCCTTCAAGTCCCACCATGTTCTCAAGAACTGGCATACCCTTCGCAAGCATTTGTGTCAACCATAGGGGATGCGTCATGAAATCCAACGCAACCCTTGTATTTAACTTGAAGGGCACGGCAAACTGATTTCTGTTGTCTCTTTCCCGTTTGCCACCAACAGGTAGATCAACTGTGATCATAAGTCCCTCATATTCAGCCGCTTGCGCTCGGTCGATCAGAGAGTAAAAGAAATCCTTATTTTTCAGGATATATGCCTGAAACCAGTGTCGACCCGGTGCATATCTAGCGACTTGTTCAATGGAAGTCGTAGCTGCACTAGAGAGTGTATAGATAAGACCTTTGTCAGCGGCAGCTTTTGCAATTGCTAAGTCGGCACCGTGTCTGCCAAAGCCAAGTGCACCTGTAGGAGAGATAGCTATCGGTAAACTACATTTTGAGCCCAGTAACTCGGTACTGGTGTCAACGTGCTCAACCCCTCGCAGCACACGAGGAGTTAGCGAGATATTTTGAAAGCTTTGCCGATTAGATCTTAGCGTGATCTCATCTTCAGCACCTCCGTCGTAAAAATCAAAGATGCACTTGGGTAATTTTCTCTTTGCAGTGCGTCTTAAATCTTCAATAGATACTGCTTTTATGGGTGAGGGCATATTTTCTAACAGATTAATTAATTCAAATCAGCTTTAACGCCGGCTGATTTAATGACGTTTTCCCACCTTTCATAATCGCGCTTCAAAAAGGCTTGAAACTCCGCAGGAGTGTCGCCCACTATGACGGCGCCCAGTTTGGATAACTGTGCGCGCACATCAGGCTTGGCTAGAGCTTTATTCATCGCGCTGTATAACTTATCGATGACTGCGTTGGGTGTTTTTGCAGGGGCGAGCATCCCAACCCAGGGTGCTGTTTCTTCAAAGCCCGGAAAGCCAATTTCAGACATGGTTGGTTTATCGGGAAACTGCGCCAGTCGCTTAGCCGTGCCGACTGCCAAAATGTTAACCCTCTTTGCAGCAACGTTATCCGCAATTCCAATGATGGGGTAGAACATAAAGTCCACCCGACCTGACATCACCTCTAAGAGCGCAGGTCCATTGCCTTTGTAGGGAATATGAAGCATTTTTTGTTTGATGAGAGTTGCCAGTAACTCTGCAGACAAATGTCCTGAGCCACCACTCCCTGAGGATGCAAAGCTGACGGCTTCGGGCTGGGTTTTAGCCTGGTTTAACAAATCAACCATTGTTTTGTAAGGCGAGTTGTAAGCGGTCACTGCAACCAAAGGTAAATTGGCGGCGTTAGAGATGGGTGCAAAATCTGTCTTGGGGTTATAACCTGCTGCGTCCCCGAGCAAAATCGGATTGACGTTCATCCCAAGGGAAGAAAAAAGAAGTGTGTATCCATCTGGGGCTGAGTTTTTGACCTCGCGTGTCGCAATCATGGAACTCGCACCCGCTTTGTTATCGACAACAATCGGTTGACCTAATGTTTCAGACATATCTTTGGCAAGTACACGTGCAATCACGTCGGTGGGTCCCCCTGCAGCAAATCCGACCACCAACCGAATGGGGTGAACTGGGTAGACCTCTGCTGCGTAAGCACCATGGGTATTCACGTTGATACTAGTCAATAAAAAGACCAATGCAGATAGACAAAAGACGTTGGTACAAAGTCTGGCTAAGGAAGTTCTTAAACAAATAAGATTGATGTGCGGCATAAAAAAGTAGTGGGTAAGTAAAATGTCTTTATAGCAAAGGGTGTTGACTAAACACTAGATTGCCATGGCCTGGGTACCCCGCGGAAAATAACGATCCGCCATGACCTGGCAACGCAAAATATAGCGGTGCTCGTTTGAGTTGTAATCCGCTACAGCGTTGTGAAGCGTACCGATGTTATCCCACATCAAAACATCTCCCACGCGCCAGCGGTGCTCATAATGAAACTCAGGTCTGAGCTGAAGCTCAAAGAGCCTATCCAAGATACGATCACTCTCGGCTTCGCCCAGCTCATTGATGCGGATCGCATAACCCGGGTTCGCGTAAAGCACGGTATCGCCACTGATGGGGTGCTTCATGAATATAGGGTGACTGACGGGGGGCTTTGCAGCGCGCTGCGCAGGGGTCAAGGGGGGGCGTGCACTACCTGGGCGTTTTCTCATGTTATCCCAGAATTTTGCAAAATCATGTGTAACAGTCATTCCTTTGAGTTGTTCTTTTAAATCATCAGGAACTGCTTCGTAAACCCTTCGTGTGCTGCAAAACGCAGTGTTACCTAGGGGTTGACCATCTCGGTACGGAATCTCCAAGCCGTAAAGAACGTTTGCAAAAGCAATATCTTTGCTGTAAGACATATCTGTGTGCCAGTCTTGACCAGCATCCTTAAACCCTAGGGGCTTACCGCTTGCGTCTACCTTGTTCGATAAGATCATCACCTCAGGGTGGATTGGATCTTGGAATGTATTGGCTACATTGATCTCAAGAGTGCCAAAGCGCTCTGCAAATTTTTTTAACTGAGTTGAGCTCAGTTGCTGAGCAGGAAAACACAAAACACTGTGGGTGCCAAGAGCTATTTCAAGGCTGGCGAATTCGTCTTCATCTAGGGGTTTGGACAGGTCTAGGTTTAGAACCTGCGCGCCGATTCCGCCGCTATTTGCATTGATGTTCATGATTTTTTTGATACAGAAAATTTAGGAGGGTAGTGCCCACTCTTTTTGTACGGACTCACGCTTGCTGATTTGCGTAAACCATGCCTTGAGTTGAGGATACGATTTGCGCCACTCTAAGTGCTCAAACCGCAAGTCCAAATAGCCGAGTGCGCAGGCCAGAGTGATGTGTCCAATATGAAACGAATTCTGGTGATGATCGATTTGCATCTCAAAATCTTTTAGAGCAGAGTGTATTTTTTCGAGCTGACCATTAACCCAATCTGTCCAACACAACTCTTTGGGGCGCAGAAAAGTTTCATATCTTGCAAGAAGAGCCGCATCCAGGAGTCCATCTCCGAGAGCCTGCATAGTGATCGCCTCCCAGCGCAAGGCACCGCCTTTGGGAAACAGGTTGCCAGAACCCAGCTCGTTGATGTACTCGCAAATAACACGACTGTCGTAAAGCGCTCGTCCCTCGCTGGTTAAAAGGGTGGGGACTTTGCCGAGCGGGTTTTTCTCAACAATACTTGCGTCTCGATTGACTGGGCTTGCCTTTGCGGGCAAGAGCTCAAGTTTCTCAGACAGTCCAAGCTCGTGTGCACAAATCATGACCTTGCGGACGTAGGGGGATGTGGGTGAGAAAAAGAGTTTCATAAAATTGGCTTCGTCGAGAGTTGAAAGTTTGTTTGCTAGCTAATATCCAAATAAATGCTTTGAATGCGGTGTATTAAGTCAAGTCGAATTATCCTTGGTTTTCCCGATCAAGCTACCCACAAAGTAAGCTTAACGGTGCCGAGCAAGGGTATTCGCTAGTACAGATGAGTTCGGATGGGTGGAGATGGGTGGAGAGGAGTACAGTCTAAAATAAAGACTCGGATCTGCTGCAACAGGTCAGTATCCAGCGTTGCAATTATCAATACTTCACCAGCACGAGAACCTAATGTCACGCCATCAAAATAAACTATTCATAATTTTTACCAACACAGTCTTGGTGGTTCTCAGTTTGTTTCTTAATCAAGTCGTAAACGCTCAAAACTATCCCCAACCCGTCAAAGGTATTTGGACGTTGAAGGACTTTAAATTTCGAACAGGTGAAGTGCTCCCGGAACTCAAAATCGGTTATCAAACCATAGGTGACTCTAGTGGGGTACCTGTTGTGCTTTTGCACGGTACGACTTCCTCAAGTCAAGCTAACTTGGGCGCCGCAATTGGAGGGGAACTCTTTGGACCAGGTCAGCCCTTGGATGCAACTAAATATTTTATTATTTTGCCGGACTCTATTGCCGCGGGTCGGTCTAGTAAACCCTCTGACGGACTTCGGATGAAGTTTCCCCATTTTGATTACACAGACGTAGTGCGAGCGCAGTACCAGATGATTCATGATGGGCTGGGAGTTCGCCATCTGCGTCTGGTGATGGGAAATTCAATGGGCGGCATGCAGACTTGGCTATGGGGAATTGAGTATCCACAGTATATGGATATATTGGTCCCCATGGCTTCTATGCCTATCGAGATGTCAGGGCGCAATTGGATGCTTAGGCGCCTATTAATAGACGCTATCAAGAACGATCCTGAGTGGCGCAACGGAGAATACACCCAGCAACCAAGCGGGGTAAAGCGTGCTTCAGTGTTTTTTACTGTGGCAACAAACGGTGGCACTCAAGCACTTCAAGAAAAAGGCTCAACCCGTGAGAAAGCAGATGCGTATGTAGAGCAACTGATGCGTGAGTGGAACGAAGGAGACGCTAATGATTTGCTCTACAAATGGGAGTCCTCTCAAAACTTTAATCCATCAAAAGATTTGGAGAAAATCAAGGCCAAAGTCCTTGCCATCAACTCTGCTGATGATGAGAGGAACCCTATACAACTGGGTGTCATGGAGCGCGAGATTCAAAGAATTCCAAATGCACAGTACTACCTCATTCCCGCCAGTGATAAAACACTCGGGCACGGTACTGTGGGCCTAGCAAAGCTTTGGAAGGATAAGCTAGAGAAGGTTTTAGAGACAACGCCCATGGCGCAGAGCTACAAAAAGTGATTGAACTCCAACTGGACGCACTGCGACCCCTGATCGGTGTTGCAGGCATTATCCTGATTACGTACCTTGTGTCTGAGAACAAACGCGCTGTCTCAGCACGCGATCTGTGCAAAGGCCTGGTGTTTCAGTTTTTGTTGGCCCTCTTACTCCTTAAAGTCAGTCTGTTTCAACAAGGCTTTGTATTTTTGAACCAAGCTGTACTTGCAGTTCAAGATGCGACGCGAGCGGGCACTGCAACCGTATTTGGGTACTTGGGGGGTGGGCTTACGCCGTTTAATATCTCGGCGCCTGAACACATGTTTATTCTTGGTATACAAGCGTTGCCCATGATTTTGGTGTTCAGCGCACTCTCCGCTGTTTTGTATTACTGGCGAATACTACCTCTTGTCGTAGGCCTATTTGCTTGGGTTTTGGGTCGTTTGTTTAAGATCGGGGGGGCGTGTAGTTTCGCAACTGTTGCAACCGTCTTTGTTGGCATGGTTGAGGCGCCGCTTTTGATCAATCCGTATTTACTGAATTTAACGCGCTCTGAGCTCATGATTGTGATGAGCTCTGGGATGGCAACTCTCTCGGGAACCGTACTTGTGCTGTACGCCAGTTTCCTGCAAAACGTAGTGCCAGGCGCTGTTGGGCATTTATTGGTTGGATCCATTATCAGCGCTCCTGTCTCTGTCATGCTCAGTCTGATCGTCGTCCCGATGGTTCAAAAGCCGCACGACTTAGACGCAAAGTCGATCCAGCTACAGCTGCATTACAACGGCTTAATGGATGCGATTAGTACAGGAACTGTGCAAGGACTTAAGTTGGTTGCAAATGTGGTTGCAATGTTAATAGCCCTTATTGCTTTGGTTGCACTTGCCAATAGTTTTTTGAGCCTACTCCCGAATTGGAATGATGCACCTATCTCACTGCAAAGAATTGTTGCGTTTTTTATGCAGCCCCTTGCTTGGTGTCTGGGCGTTCAATGGAGCGACACCCAAGTTGTCGGGCAACTCATGGGTACTAAACTGGTACTGAACGAGTTCATTGCCTACTTAGACTTTAGCAAACTCCCGCTTGAAGCGATGAGCGATAAGAGTAGGGTGTTGTTGACTTATTTGTTATGTGGTTTTGCAAATTTCGGTAGTCTTGGAATCGTCATTGCAGGGGTTGGCGCGATGGCTCCCGCACGCCGAGACGAGATCATCGCACTTGGCTGGAGAGCGTTGTTGGTGGGTACTTTGTCGACCTGTTTGTCCTGCGCAGATGCGGCGATGATTTTGTTCGGAATGAATTGAATCTGCCTCGCCAAAGCACTCAATCCAGCGACACTTATCCTCGGTAGACCATCTCGGGGCGTATATCGGCAATTGAGGCTGTACCCATTTGCTTCATCGTTCCAGAGAGCTCCTCCTCTAGTAACTCGAGTACGCGCTCGACCCCTGGTTGTCCAAACGCACCCAAGCCCCAAAGGTAGGGGCGGCCTACACACACTGCCGTGGCCCCCAGAGTTAGTGCCTTAAATATATCGGATCCTCTCCTTACGCCGCTGTCAAAGAGAATAGGAATCTTTTTGTTGACAGCGTTCGCCACTTCTGGGAGGCACTCAATGGCTCCCCGACCTGTATCTTCACTCCTTCCGCCGTGATTGGATACGTGCACGCCGTCCACTCCGTATTTCAAACAGAGCAAAGCATCCTCCTCGGTGAGAATTCCCTTCAGGATGATTTTCATGTTGGTGGTGTCGCGCATGTGCTTCACAAAATCCCATGTCATATTGGCCGATTGCGCACTTTTCATCCCGCTGATATCAATACCGTCGTAGTTGGGCCTCTCCCTAATGCTTCCTGGCCCATCGATATGACACGATGAGCAAACGCGCGGATCCATACGCTTGAGTCTTTGAAAGGTCTCTTGGTTACGTCCACCATTTCTGTCAATCGTCACTTCTAGGACTGGGCACCCCGCGCGCTCGACCCGTCGAACGACGCTCTTGGCTACCTCTAAGCTTGAAGTTGCGTAGAGTTGGAACCAAACCTCGCCGCCTCTGGCTGCTATGACATCCTCTATAGTCGATGCACCGGCAGCTGACAGGACGTTTAAATGTCCACGCGCCTTAGCAGCACGGGCCACTGTTATTTCACCAAGTGGGTCATAGGCCTTATTGCCACCAGTTGGTGCCATGATGATGGGGGTCCTCCATTTGGAGCCAAAGAGCTCTACGGACATGTCAATCTTTGAGACGTCTCTCATTCGCCTTGGACGAAGAGGAAACTTTTGAAACGAAGATCGGTTGGCTCTTAGCGTTACTTCGTCGTCCACACCTGAGGCCATGTAGCCAAAGTGGGCGTGGGGTACATTTTTAAAGGCTACTGGTTCAAAATCAAAAACATTCACCGCATCTTTTGGATTTTTAATCAGGTCGTTGGGGAGGTCTGCAGGCCAAACCGCCGGGTCTGCGCGCTTTACAAAATTCTCTGCACTTGCGCTATCGATTTGGGCTAGGCCGAGGAGAGGACTGGCACCGAGCCATTTAATAAACTGACGGCGATCGTCACTAGTGGATTCATCTGCATTAGCTGGGATATTGGCGCTAAATTTTGTATAGTTGCGGTTCATGCCTTGGATCCTTGGTGGCTTGTTTTCATGAAAATGGCATTAGGTTGAATAAATCAACCATAATAGAAAGATCACCCCACGGTAGCAGATTTCGTGAGTTTGCACATCCTCGCAAACACTGAAGTGTCAGGATTGAGGAGACCCTTACTGCTACCAAGATTTAACTCGTTTTACGATCTCTATCCAGTGAACCTAGAAAACTTAATTGTGCAAGCACTCGCTCTTTACGAAAAGGGTGATTTAGAGCAAAGTCAACGTGTGTTCAAAGAAGCCCTAGAAGTGGATTCTTTGAATATGACCGCTTTGACCCATCTGGGGCGAATTGCAGCAAGACAAGAGAAATTAACCGATGCTTGCTACTGGCTTGCCCGGGCTGCAGGTTTGCCCGGCGCAGGAGCAACTGTGCATTATGAGCTGGGTTGCTTTCTGGAGCTGCGCGCACGCTCTGATGATGAACTTGACTTAGCGCTTCAAAGCTACAGCCGAGCAGTTGAGTTGGACATCAATCAACATGCTGCATTTTTTAACAAAGCCAACATTCACAAGCGCAAAGGAGAGGTGGAGTTAGCCCTTCAATCCTATAACGCAGCCATATACGTAGAAACTCTCAACCCTTACTACTTCAACAACAGGGGGGATTTGCTACTGCAGCTCAAAAGTCTACCTTTTGCGCTTCAAGATTTCGACCGAGCTATTGAATTAGATCCAAGTATTGGTTATTTTCAGGACAACAAAGGCAACGTACTCAAAGAGTTGAGGCGTCTAGATGAGTCAAGCGTTGCTTTCAAAAGGTCTTTGGCCATCGATCCTGAGAACGCTTTAACTTATAACAACTTTGGTAGTTTGTTTTTGGAGCAAGAGTTTTGGGATAAGGCCTTGGCCTGCTTTGAGATGGCGCTGCGTATTGAGCCTGGGTTTTATTACGCTTTGTACAACAAAGGCCTTTTATACCAACGCTTTAACTTATTAGATAAAGCACTCGAATGTTATGAGAAGGCACTGCTGAGTCATCCCGCTTCAATGGATGTGAAGTGGAATATTTCTATTATCGAACTAACCCGGGGTGATTTAGGGAAGGGTCTAATCGGCTACGAAGAGCGCTACCGATTACCAGAAAACAGGGGGTTTGCACCCAAGACTTCTAAACCATTTCTAACAAGCCTGATAGATGATGCCCAGTGCAAACGAATTTTGATTTGGAACGAGCATGGGCTTGGGAATGAGATATTTTTTGCAAGTTTTTTAAGACATCCGTTACTTGCCTCTAAAAATGTCAGAGTTAAATTCGACCCAAGACTGCTCTCACTCGTTAGCGCGTCATTCAAAGATTTTACGAATATTCGCTTTATCAGTTCCTGGGATGAAATAAGTGCGGACGACTATGACGCGCATATTGGAATAGCCAGTCTTCCTTTTTTACTGGGTATTGATTTAGATCAGGTGAAGTTTTTCGCCTTGAGCTCACCGTATTTGCATTTAGTGGATAAAGCTCGCACACAAGCAATCAGAGAGACTTTTGGCATCAGTGGTATTGTCAACGCCGCAGAGGTCATGGATAACGAGACTGTTGCGGGCAAAGTACCTAAGTTACTGGTTGGCATTTCATGGAAAAGTGTGAACCAAAAGACCGGATCTCGCCGCTCTGTTGAGCTTGAGCACTTGATTGAGGTATTCAAAGGCTTGCCCATTCAACTTGTTAATTTGCAATACGGGGACGTCCAAGGTGACCTTGCTAAGGTTTACGAAACTGAGCCCTATGAGACTGAACCCAATGAGACTGAACCTTACGAAGCCAGGGGCGACACCACTGAAGGTTTAAAATCCTCAAACGCAGATTTGCCCTTACTGCACAGCAGCGGTGTGGATAACTTCTCCAGCATTTACGCATTAGCTGAAGTGATCAAAGCATGTGACTTGGTTGTGAGCATTGATAATTCAACACTTCATCTTGCCAGCGCTTTAGGCCGTCCCACCTGCGCACTGATTCCTTTTGTAGCCGATTGGCGCTGGTTCCTTAACCGAGAGGATAGCCCTTGGTATAAAAATACCAAGCTTTATCGTCAAGAGAAAATGGGGCAATGGGACAAACCTTTAAGCCTTTTAAGAGTAGATCTTGAGCGTGCTCTGGCTGCACTTTAGGTAGCCCCCCAGTTTGTTTGCGTGTCATAGAATATGCTATTCGATGCGAGAGTTCTTTAATTCCTAATCTATCCAGTCAATTCATTTCATTTCAATCTTTTATTATGGCTATTCAATTATTTGCTTTTGATACTCCCAATGGGCGCAAAATCTCTGTTGCTTTGGAAGAAATGGGACTAGAGTACAGTGCACATATCGTTGATATTACCAAGGATGAACAGTTCAAGCCTGAGTTTTTAGCGATCAGTCCTAACAACAAAATCCCGGCCATCATTGATTCCGATGGACCCGATGGCACACCGGTTTCAGTATTCGAATCCGGTGCTATTTTGATTTATTTGGCCGAGAAAACTGGTAAATACTTACCCCCCAAGTCCAATGAGCGTATTGCCGTGCTCGAGTGGTTGATGTTTCAGATGGGCGGTTTTGGTCCCGCGCCTGGACAGGTCCATCATTTCTTAGGCTTAGAGAACAAGGAGGACCAACGCTACGGACTCAACAGGTTCATGACCGAGACCAAACGCTTGTACAAAGTAATGGACCAAAGACTTGCTGGTCATGAGTATTTTGCTGGAGACTTATCGATCGCAGACTTTGCCATATTAGGATGGGTATGGCGTCATCCACGCCATCAAATCGATTTAGGCGACTATCCAAACGTAAAACGCTGGTACGAGCAGTTAATGGCGCGACCCGCCGTAGAGCGCGGATTTGCAGTCAAATTGCGCTAAAGATTCATTTAACTTTTAAGAAAAATTAAAAGCGATCAATTCCGGGTGCAAGTCCCCTCGGTGATTGTGAAGTATTTATCTCTTTGGGTCTCTATGGTAGAAGTTCTGGTCATTGCGCCGGAGGCGAGATCGATCTCTAAATTAGCGGTTCTGATCTCTTTGCTGGTTTCTCCACCGCCCAGGTTCCTGATCTGCTGCGCGTACAAAGTAGAGGATATATTTTGATCGCCAATGGTGACTGAACTTCTTTGCAGATTGTTATTCAGATTTGAATAATTAGTAGTCTGTCCATCCACCGTATCTTGCGTCACCTCTTTGGGTACAAGTTTACCGTTCACAGTTGTTTTGATGATTTGCGTCTTGTTCCTCTCAAACTCAATGATCTCAGTGTAAGACTCGTTTTCTGCGTACTTAACTTTGTTGCGGTAGGAAGCGTAGTGCTCAACGCATTTGACGGAATCAGCCAAAGTCGTTGCAGTCCAACACATTAAGAGTCCTGGGAGGAGCATCTTTTTTAGAAGTTCAATCAGAGGTGTATTCATAAAAGTAGCAGTGTTGCGGGTTTTACTGGTGTCGTGATCCGAGATCATTGAGTTATAGCTGAGGAACTACAAACACGCACAATACAATCAATCGGACGTAATGGAGGCTTGTTTGATCAAGGCTTGATACCTAGCGAGTTGGGCTCTCAGCAGCACACTTAATTCGGCTGAGTTGACGCCCCTTGGTGTAAGGCCTTGGGCAATGAGTTGATCAATGACAGCCTTGTCTTTGAGAGCCTTGTTGATCTCAGTATCCAAGATCTTGATTGCATTCTTGGGTGTTCCGCTGGGTGCCATTAACGCAAACCAAGAGTTGAATTCAAATCCATTTAGACCTGATTCAGACACAGTTGGGATCTCAGCAAACTGCGCAAGCCTGGTAGGGGTGGTGACAGCGATGATTCGGACTTTCCCCGCTTTGGCGAGTGCTGTGACTGTTGCAAGTCCAATAAAAGCTGCGTCCACTTCCTGCGCAGCAACGCCAACCGCCGCCTGCGTTGCTCCCTTGTACGGAACATGGAGCATACTGATCTTGGCTTGACTCGCAAAGAGTTCCATGGAAATGTGTTGAGGGCTACCGTTTCCACCTGATGAATAAGTGAGTGGAGTCGGATTGTGCTTTGCCTTTGCAATTAAGTCCGCTGCGGTTTTGATACTCGATTCCATGGGAACAACGAGTCCCCACTCAACGGTTGCCACCAAAGAGACGGGATCAAAGTCACGCAAGATATCCCAGGGCATTTTGCTTTGTAGGTTGGGGAGCACGGTCATGATGCTGTCGTTAAAGCCCCCAAGCGTATACCCATCAGGTGCGGATTTAGCGACGCGGTCTGCGCCAATTAAACCTGCAGCGCCCGGTTGGTTATCGATGGCGATTCCCACGCCTAAACTCATCGAGACCTTTTGCATGACGATCCTTGCAGCGCTATCAACTGCGCTACCCGCTGCCAAAGGAATGATGATTTTGATAGGCTTGTTGGGATAATCTTTACCCGTGATCATGCCTGACCCCACATTGACGCTTACTGAGCCTTCTTTGCCAGTTGCTTCATTTGCGGCGTAAGAGGATAAGCCCAACCCGCCCATTGCTGCGCCGATCGAACTTTGAAGTAAATGTCTTCGTGTGAGGAAAGACTGTGAAGTAGTTTTGGTCATTTTTTATCTCATCTAGAGGTAGTCGTAGTTTCTTGAAAACTTGAATTAGAACAATTTAGCAATGCCTAGCTTTTCCGAAACACTTTCCAACTGTTTCTCAAGCCCTTCACTGATCGGAATACCGTTGTTTGTGTAATCAATGCACTTTAAGGCACTTTGCTCCCCAGGAAGCCAAATGCGCTCTACACCAGGCATTTTCTTACTGGCTTTGAGCTCGCTAATCAATTGATCCACACGCTCTTTAAAGGCCTGAGGGTCTCCAAAGGCTGCGGGATCAATGATGGCAATGGCTTGTCCTGTATTGGTGACACTGGTCTCATCATGATTAAAATCGATCACAGCACGTCCCATGGATGCGTTGTTAAGAGTGCCTGCCAATATTCCAACTATCAAGGATAGACCGTAGCCTTTGTAACCCCCGATGGGTAGTAGGAAACCTTCCTCACTTCGTTTAGGGTCCAAGAGGGGCTGTCCATTGAAGTCGATCATCCAACCCTCTGGCATCATCTCGCCTTTTTGTGCTTTTGCTTTTACCTTGCCGTACGCTGCAACTGTGGTTGCCATATCGAGCACGATAGGTGTCTCCTTATGAGTTGGGATGGCTACAGAGATAGGGTTAGTGGACAAGAGCATATCAAGCCCACCCCATGCGGGCAGGTGGTTTGCATTGCCAACAGCAAAGTACAAACCAACCATGTCGTGTTCAAGCGCCATACGGCTGTAAAGTGACGCTGGTCCAGCGTGATTACTAAAGCGCGAACCCACCCAAGCCATTCCAGAGACTTTGGCTTTTTTAATTGCAAGCTCAGTGGCATATTTCATCACCACATGTCCCATACCGTTATCTCCGTGAACAAGTGCCGTGGCTGCTCGCTCAGACTCGATCGTGATATTGGGTTGGGTGTTGACACCCCCGGCCAAAATACGCTTTGAATACTGAGGCAGTCGTATCACTCCGTGTCCATCGGAACCTTGTAGATCTGCGCTCGCCATATATTCGGCCACAGTTGATGCATGATCTTTGGGGAGTTTGAGTGCCAACATGGCGGACTCAATATAGCTTTTGAGATGAGAATAGGAGACGCGTTTATTAGACATAGGGGTTACAGGGAAGTAATATTAAAAATGATATATGAGGATGGTCTAAGGCTGAGCAAATGTGCTGTTAAGCCTAGGAGCTCTTTTGAAAGACCATGCTTAGTGCAGCAACTGCACAATCGGGACTCGAGAGAACGGGTGTTGTAAGGGGTAACAATTTTGCGCTCACCGTTGGCTGCGCCGCAGCCATGGAGAACTGAGCCAACAAAATAACGTCGCAGTTGCTCAGGTGCATTGCCCCCTGTGCAATCAAGTCATGGTGCAATTGGGTGTGTCCGTCCGCTAAGCTTTGCATGGCGTTTGGAACAAACCTTGTAAAAAGCTTTAGATCCACTCCTTTGGCTGTAGCCATTTGCCTTAACTCCGCTGACATGGAGTCAATCGACGGATTGAAGGTGGCGATAAGACCAACCTTTAAAGGAGTGCCCTTGGTTGCAAGTTTTAGGGTTTGCTCAAACATGGCTTCGTTGGGTTTTAGGGTAGGAACCCCGCTTTTTTGGGCAACAGCTTCAATGGCAGTACCAAATGCCGAGCAGGTGAAGAGGATAGCTTCACAACCCGCACGAAGACTGTATTCAGACAGGTCTATAAAACGCTGAATCATTGCTGAACTTAAGTGGCCTTCTTTGGCTAGGTCCTGCGACAGCGTGTCATCCAGCAAATTATGGCACTGCGCTTTAGGCCACAACCTTTTAAAGGCATCGTTGATGGGGGTTACTGCTAACGGGGTTGCGTGAATGAGAGCAATGCGAGGGGAGGTCATTGTTTAGGTAAATCTCTGATGAATGCAATTTGGAAAAAGAGCAAATTGCTTTGGTCCCGAGTTCATGCAAACTTAGGGGTAGGTTTTTCGGCTGATGAGTGTTACTGTTTAGATATCACCCAGGATTTTTGGAACATTTTCTAATGGATCTTTGGGTTTGATGATGCTGATCAAAATAACACCAGCAATCATGCATAGGGCACTGGCAACGATTCGCATGATGCTGTCTGCTTTGATACTTGGAAAACGTGAATAGGTTTCCCAAAACCCGTAAAACATGTTTAGGGCTCCAAATATGGTAAAAAAATAACCAAACGCTTTGATCACTGAGAGTTCCTCTATTGAGCCTTATTCTAAAGTACCCCAGTGAATACTTCAAGTCGCTTGTATAGGGATATCGGACTTGTTCTACCCAGTTATTTCCTGTATTGCTGAGTCTTTTGAATCTGCGTACCTGACTTGCTATTGACCCAGATGGTGGCTAGGTTCAATCCCTCTCCAAGTACAACTTGTAATCTCCCGAATTGATAAATACAAATCCTCTAACGTCTCGGTTAAAAATATAGGTCACCGCTTTCATGGGGGCACCGGTAGGAGTGCAAACGGTCACTACTTCACGCAAATACTCTGAGCGCTCGGGTTCCTCGGGGTTGTACTCTTCTACGGCGTCTAAAGATTGAATCATCTTCTCATCTACTTTAAACAATTCCCCGCTCACCCATCCACAGGAGGGACTCAGCAAAAGACCAGGGTAGGTGCCAATGTCATATAGGGATCCTGCTGTGCGTGCCTCGCCGACGTAAACTGCGCCTTGCATGTGGTGGTGCAGACGAAGTCCTCGCCTGAGCGTACCGTAGACGAATAAAAGTGTTAGCTGCGTATTTCTTGTATTCAACCTGCCGTCCACCATAGATTAGGATATTTACCGAGGTTTTTTATTAGTGCTCTAACAGTGTAGATCCCTTTTATGGGTAGACTGAGCAGTAGCTAATTCAGGGAAATTCACGAATAACAAACCGCCCTCAATATCTAAGTCAGTAATCGTTTAGTAAAAAAATTAAGTGCAGTTCCACATCAACCAAAACCGTAACTTCACCTCGCAAGCGAATTAGCGTTTTGGGGTTAGACATTATGGGCTCAGCGATGGCTGCAAATCTCATCAAAGCAGGGTTTGAAGTTCACGGATTTGATCCTATAAAGAAGGCACTCAAAGCCCTTTCAAAAAGTGGGCGGTCACGACCATGCAGATGCGCAAAGCGTCGCCAAGGGTACTCAAGTCGTCATCACGTCATTGTCCAATGCATTCGCATGGATGGCAACTGCGAAGGCCTTGTCTAGCAAGAAGAATAAGGTGCTATCTATAAGAAAGGTTAAAGGGGTAAAAAATGACCCCTAACCAAACTCTGATGGATGGTCAATTAATGGTTAATTAATGGTCAACTTAGTAGCGTCAGAAATTCAAGCCCCATTTTTACTTCTTTTGAATTAAACTTTAGATATTTTGTGGGTGATTAGCTCTTGGAGTGGAAAAGTTTATACATCTCCATCTTTTCAAGAAATTGGTCAATATCGAAATGTTCGTGCTCAATCTTCTTAATCTTAATTTCGGATTGAGGGGTTTCGAGCTCTAATTGCAGCCTTAGGTCGATGACAAATGTATCGGAGGAGAAAAGATTGATGTTAGGCTTCAGGTACAAACTCCATGACTGCCCAAATGGACTTGTGCTGGCGCGGGAAACCGTAATCAGAATTTCACCGTTATTTGAACACTCTAGCAAGTTTTGAATTTCAGCGATCGACAAAACACCCTTGATGATGGGATCTATTTTGTGTTGATCTACCAAGGTGAAGGTCTCCACAATGGACCAACCATTGCTCACAAACTCAGCCTCTCTCTCGGGACTTGTGAAATGTCTGGCTTTTAAGACGTTCTCTATATGAGACGCAATTTCAGCGGAATGCGCTTTTATCCCAGTTCGCTTGAGGGTTAATGCCACTAAATACTCTAGATAAACACTGTGCAGGTCAGTCAAAACAATTTACTCCTTAGAGGGTGAGTGTATATTTAATTATGGGGGGGAGTGGGGGCGCGTTCGTTGGGTGCTTCAACTGAGGTGGTACCAAACACCTGCTCCGAGCCCCTCTTTAATGAGCATTCCCTTTGTCACTAAGGTTTTGAAGTGAAGTTTCAAGGTGTTTCGATTTCCCCCGGTGGCTTTGATGACATCCCCAATAGAGAGCCGCCCTTGGGCTCTAGCCATATCCATGATTTGAGCTGCCAATTGGGGGAGGGGTGAGAAATTCTTGCGCTCGCCACTTAATTGAGCGCTGAGTTGCTGGGTTTCCTTTAAAAATGCACCCAAAAGGAATTGAAGCCAGGCCTCCCAGTCCGGAACATCCCTTTGCAGGGTGAGTAGGGTTTGCTCAACATTGATGAAATATTCAGGTCTTTCGGACTCCAAAATAGGATCCAAAGAGCTGTATCTGGTGTGTAGGTACCCCCCCTGCCAGGCCAAGAGTTTGGTCAAAATCCGAGCCATTCTTCCGTTTCCGTCTTGGAAGGGGTGGATTTCTAGGAAGGTCATTGTGAAAACCGCCGTTAATATGAGCGGGTGGGTTCTTTGTTGCTCGAGCTCAACGTTAAGCCAATTGACCAAATTTCCCATCCTGAGCGGTGTCTCATCTGTGGAGGTTGTCTCAAAATATCTAGGCAGTTCTTTATTGCCCATTAGTTTCCAGGAGTTGGCTGAGATCTTAAATTTGCCGCTGTGCCAACCATCTTTTGGGCTGTGGGACATTAGTTTTTGGTGCAGCGCTAATATTTGGTCCAGCGAGAGGGTGGGCCCTTTCGCAAACTCCCAGGCTAAATTAAGGGCCTCGAAATACCCAAGGGCCTCATTTTCCTCTGCACTGTAAAACCTTTTGATGGGTTCCTCTGGGTCCGTTTTCTCCCCAAATTCACTCACCTGAACGAGCTGGGTTTTGTCGATGGGTTGATCGTCCGATGGAGACTTCAAATGAATACTATTTAATTCCTCTGAATGTGTCGGATTGCCCCTGGTTTTCTTGGTGAGAGGAGCCCTTGATGGGTACGAAATTGGGTGCTGCAGATTCAATAAAGTATTAATTTCTTGGTCTTGAATGGAAATCCCTGCCAAACGCATACTTGACCCAATTCCTTGGACGGTAGATTCTCGCTGGAGTCTTAAATAATGGTCTGTCACCGTATTACCAAGCAGACTCCAAACTCCTTTGAATTCATCGATCTGGCCGATCAATTTAACACTTTTCATGCTGGCATTGAAAAACTGAGAAATAAAGGACATTTAGCCTCCTTTTTACTGTTTATAT
>CAJAYT010000021.1 GCA_903949285.1 uncultured Burkholderiales bacterium | reverse complement strand
GTTGGGATAGCGCCATAAAGCGTCCAAGGCGAGATTGATTGCATTGAATTCAATATGACAAACGGCGTGCACGAGCGTTGCCAAGCCCTCCGTGTTGAAGGCGGAGCGTTTGGGCATCCCACGTGCGTTGATGAGCTCAGGTTTTTGGGGACGCCCAGGCACCGAGCCCTGCGCGGGACTCAATTCCCGAGTACGGTCTGTGACCAATGTAGCCCGGTCAAGCCAGATTTGCTGTACCAAACTAACTTTATGCAGGGGCTCGTCCGCTTGTAAGGCCTCTAGGGCACAATGTCTTAATTCCATCGGTACAATTTTGGCACCAAATGACAATGTTTTGAAGGGAAATGTCATGTCTATTTATAAGCTAGGCGATTTAACGCCTGTGATTGAAGCTGGGGCTTGGGTGGCAGATTCTGCTCAACTCATTGGGAAAGTGCATTTGCACAAAGATGCGAGCGTTTGGTTTGGGGCGGTTTTGAGGGGGGACAACGAGCTCATCGAAATTGGTGAAGGATCCAACGTCCAGGAGCTGTGCGTCTTGCACACAGACCTTGGAAAGCCATTAACCGTAGGTAAGAACGTGACCGTGGGTCACCAGGTGACCCTACACGGATGCACCATCGGTGATGGATCCTTAATTGGCATTGGTTCTGTCGTTTTAAACGGAGCCGTGATTGGGAAAAACTGTATCGTAGGTGCAGGATCTTTAGTAACTGAGGGCAAAGAGTTTCCTGATGGATCGATGATTTTAGGTAGTCCTGCCAAAGTGGTAAAAACACTCTCTCCTGAACAAATCACCGGGATCAATAATTCTGCACCTAGTTATGTTTTAAACGCAAAACGATTCAATAAGGATTTGAAAAAGATTGACTAATTCTGTATCCCCCTTCATCTTTGAAGGGTTACCCGTTCGCGGCTTTCTCGTCCAAATGAAAGACACTTGGAACGAGATTTTGACACGCCGGCGCACCAATCCTGACACTGGTGAGTATCCCAAGCCTGTTCGAGCACTCCTTGGTGAGATGACTGCGGCAGCTGTACTTTTGCAGTCCAATATTAAATTTGATGGTGCTCTCATTTTGCAAATCTGGGGTGATGGACCGCTGAAAGTTGCGGTTGTCGAGGTACAACCCGATCTGCGTGTACGCGCAACCGCTAAGGTGATTGGTGAAGTGTTGGAGGGCACAACCCTTAGTCAGATGATCAACCAAAACCATGGTGGGCGTTGCTCGATCACTTACGACCCTCAGTCGCGTCGCCCAGGACAACAGCCCTACCAAGGCGTTGTGCCCTTGGAAGATGATGAAGGCGTATCCTTTGAGCGGTTGAGCGATATTTTGGAGCACTACATGCGTCGTAGTGAACAACTCGATACGACGATGGTGCTCGGCGCCGACGATACGAGTTGTGCTGGCTTACTCATCCAAAGAATGCCGATGAAGGGGCAAGATAACCTAGGCGGTCAACAAATTGAATTTGAGGAAGACGCACTGGATCAAAACGAGGACTATAAGCGCATCTCCATTTTGACTGCCAGTTTATCTGTTCAAGAGCTTTTAGATTTGAGCTCAGACCAAATCTTGCACCGCCTTTACTGGGAGGAGAAGCTGGCTCAGCTAAGTTTGGAGGGGCAGCAAAATTTAACGCCTCATTTTGGGTGTACATGCTCTAGAGCTAGGGTTGGTACGATGATACAAAACCTTGGGATAGAGGAGGCTCAGAGCATCTTAAGTGAGCGCGAAGATATTGACGTGAGCTGTGATTTTTGCGGTACAAACTACAAGTTTGATGCAGTGGACACCGCGCAGCTTTTTAATTCTCAAAACCCCCAGCCCCCAATACCTGGCGTGGTTCATTAGCTCTACTCGCGGGTGTTAGTAGGCTTGGGTGCAATCATGTTCTGAGCGCTAACGAGGCGGTAAAAATCCTCTGAGCCCAGTCCTTCTACGGCGAGTGCTGCATCCACAAGTTGTATCCCATTTGAGTGAGCGTATTTAGCAATCGCCGCTGCTCGGTCATACCCGATACTAGGAACAAGCGCTGTGACCAGCATTAAGGATTGATTCAGTAGTTCACTGATGCGCCTTTGGTTGGCCTCAATTCCAATTGCACAGTGCGCGTTAAAACTCGTCACAGCATCTGTCAGCAAACGAAGACTTTGTAAGAAGTTATGGGCAATGAGCGGCTTGTAAACATTCAATTCAAAGTTACCCGAAGCACCCCCAATTGAGAGTGCGACATCATTGCCCATCACTTGACAGCAAACCATCGTCATTGCCTCACATTGAGTGGGATTGACTTTGCCGGGCATGATGGAGCTACCGGGCTCGTTGTTGGGGATATTAATTTCGCCCAGACCACACCTGGGACCTGAGGCAAGCCAGCGGATATCGTTGGCTATTTTCATCAACGCGACAGCCAGTGTTTTGAGGGCGCCGTGAGCGGCAACGAGTCCGTCGTGAGCCGCAATGGCGGAGAATTTATTGGTAGCGCTAAATAAAGGCAATCCAATGTGCTCGCCCAGATCCTTTGCAACGCGAGCGCCAAACTCTGCGTGTGTATTCAGGCCGGTACCAACTGCAGTCGCACCCACTGCGAGTGAATAAAGCGAGGGCAAAGCGTTTTGGATAACTCTACCCGCATGAGCGAGTTGCTCTGTGTAGCCTGAGAACTCTTGTCCTAGCGTTAAGGGCGTTGCGTCTTGTAGGTGCGTACGACCGATTTTTAGAAAACTCTCAAACTGATTTGATTTGGCAAATAAGGTGCCTTGAAGTAAGTTCAGTGCAGGTAGTAATTTATAGACGATTCCAATCGACGCTGCCAAGTGCAGGGCGGTTGGAAATATATCGTTTGAGGATTGACCCAGATTTACATCGTCATTTGGGTGCACTGAGCGCTCATCGCCGCGACCTGCGCCTAAGAATTCAGAAGCCCGGTTGGCTAAAACTTCATTCATATTCATGTTGGTTTGCGTGCCAGAGCCGGTTTGCCAAATGGACAAAGGGAACTCTTGAGCATGCTCGCCCGCTAGTATTTCATGGGTTGCGCTGATGATACTGTCGGCCTTTGCTTTGGATAACAGACCCAAATCTGAGTTCACCCGTGCACAAGTCGATTTAACTTGAGCGAGGGCCATGATCAGTTCCTCAGGCATGCGTTCAGTCGATATTTTGAAATGCAACAGGGACCTTTGTGTTTGCGCCCCCCATAGCCTGTCAGTGGGAACGTCGACGGCGCCAAAAGAATCTCTCTCGGTCCTTGTGATATTTTTTTTCATGTTTACGTCTTGCATGAAGTAAGAAAGGGTGTAGTGGCTTTACTTTGGATCTTGTTGAGCGTAGTATGGATAGTCTGAATGCATATTCCTTTGTTGTAAAAAATATAAAAATAGGAGTAGCATGTGTTCATCATTGAATTAAGTAAAAATCACTAGTGAGTCAATAAAATGGAAATGTGTAGTCATGATTTACAAAGTCTGTTTCTTCAGTTGGGTCTACTTTGCGAACCCATTGAGATGCAGGAGTTCGCGTCCTCGCACCAACTGATCTCAGGAACCAAATTGTCTGATGCTCCTTACTGGAGCTTCTCACAGCGGGAGTTTCTACTAGAGGCATTGGCGCGTGACTCAGCATGGTCAAACGCGACAGATCACCTCGCAATCATGCTGAATCAAAAGGTATGAGGGTTAAATAGCATGGACTTAGTTCATGCTATTTAGAACGAGACACCCCTTAAGATTTTGGTTTAAAAACCCCTGTGCCTCCTGCCTTGCGTAGCATCTTGTTTACCTCATCAAGATGCAGTTCCTCATTCACAATCATTTCTCTGCAGTACTCCTCTAACAATATGGAGTGATCCTTTACTATTTTTAGTAAGTCATAGTACGCAACAAGCGCATTCTTTTCATGATCCAGACTCTCACGAAGGATATCTTCGGTGTCGTGGTGTTGCGTATCAAGAAGCTTACCGATTTTGAGCGACGGATGTCCACCCAATAAGGTGACCAACTCTCCCGCCTTATGGGCGTGAGTTAAGCTCTCATCCGCATTACCTTTTAGCCATGAGACGATCGGAATTCTGTTAAAGCCAAAAGCCATCAGCGAGTAGTGGACGTATTTAACGACTCCTGCCAATTCATATTCCATGATTTGATTAAGTGCGTCGATTGCGGCTTGTGTTTTTACTGCTTCCATTTTTTTTCCTATATTGATTTAACTGAATACTGATGTGAGATGAGTTTGTGACTGTTTTATTGAAGAATTTGAGATATGTGCATAGGGTTATGTATGCCCGGACAATCGGTAAAACTCAATCGGTAAACCACAATCGGTAAACCCAATCGGTTCGGTTTGGTGCTTTTATTGGATTTGACTTTATTGGAGTCAGTGTGCAAAGTCTGTACTGGAGCTAACATAGAGCGACCATATACAGCGCATAAATAGTTCATATACAGTCCAGATTAGGACTATGGTGGGTTTAATTCACAACCGCGTAAGTCGCAAATTGTGAGTTCGGTAGGACTTAAAAGAGTCGCTGCGGACCAAAAGCTAGTCAGAGACTGGGGGTGAGTACTAATCTTTTACTTTAAAGGACTCTTTGAGGGAGCTGAATAATTTGTGTTCACACTCAGGGTCACTGCATTTCTCGCAGGCGAAGTTGATAAAGGATTTCGATAAAGGCCTAAAGTTTTCAGGCTCATCATCTCCTTCACTGGCCAAGTCGCCTTTACCAACAGTGAACCGGTTGGTTCTAAAAGCCCTTGAAGCATTTGCAAATGCATACAAGGTATTTAAGGAAAGAGTCGACCCATTTTGTTGAGAGTTTTCAGGGTTCACCCACCAACCCCTGATTACTTGTAGGGATTGCAACTGAGCGGGGAGGCGCTCTTTGTCTGCCTGAGCTATCAAGGAGCGCCAAATTTGAAGGGACGCCTCATCAGATTCTGCGTGTTCGGTGGGACAGATTAAAAACAGCGTTCGACTTCTCGCATCTCTGGATGGAGCATGATGCAGCCACTCGGGACCCTTTGTTAGTGCCTTTGCGTAACACTTTATTAAAACATTGCCTGTAATTGGAGTATCAATGCTTTGAGCCAAGTCGACGTCAGTAGCCAAGGGAGTGGTTAGGGTAGGCGCTTGAATATGAGATGGTTTTGGGTTTGGGTTTGACGCCAAGCTGCCCATGAGTTGATCTTTGAGTGCATTGAGTATCCGGGCATGTTCGCCTAGTAAGTCAATTTGCAGTAGATTCAACTTTAATTATTTGGAGATTTGGACAAAGATTTCGTTGGACTTTACCATGCCCAGTTCGTTTCGGGCGCGCTCTTCAACCATTTCCAGGCCAATTTGAAGGTCCGTGAGCTCAGCGCGCATCCGCTCGATAGCGATTTCTTGTTGAACGTTCTTTTGTGATTGAACTTCCAGTCGCTCACTGAGCCGCATGACCTCTGGAATACTCCCACGTCCAAACCACAGCTGCGCTTGCAAAATTAAAAGCAAGCTAATTAATACAAGTGGAAGAGGGCGCAGCATCAATAGTCGTTAGTTTGATTAAGTGGGTTGTATCGACTTGTTAGTTCAAGCCTGTGCATGTAATTTGCAAAAATGAAGGATTCAACTAACTTACCAATTTTATTTTAAGTTATAAAACGCAGATCTTCCTGGGTACTGCGCAACGTCTCCCAAGTCTTCCTCGATACGAAGGAGTTGGTTGTATTTGGCCATCCGGTCAGAGCGCGAGAGAGATCCCGTTTTGATTTGACCTGCATTGGTGCCCACTGCAATATCTGCAATGGTTGAATCCTCTGTCTCGCCAGAGCGATGAGATATAACGGCAGTATAGCCAGCGCGCTTAGCCATCTCGATGGCTTCAAAAGTTTCTGTGAGCGTACCAATTTGATTGATCTTAATCAGTACAGAGTTGGCGATGCCCTCTTTGATACCGCGTTCAATAATTTTTGTATTTGTGACAAATAAATCATCACCAACCAATTGCACTTTTTGATTCAGTCTATCGGAGATGATTTTCCAGCCCGCCCAGTCGTCCTCAGACATCGCGTCCTCAATACTGATAATCGGATATTTATCAACCCAAGTAGCCAACATATCTGTCCACTGCTCTGCCGTGAGGGAGAGTTTTTCGCCGCTCAAATGGTATTTACCGTCTTTGTAGAACTCACTCGCCGCACAGTCAAGGCCAATTGCGATTTGCTCACCTGCTGTAAAGCCTGCTGCCGCAATGGCGTCAAGAATCATTTGAATCGCAGCCTCATGATTGTCTACGCTGGGGGCAAATCCGCCCTCATCGCCCACCGCTGTGCTGATACCTTTGTCAGACAAAATTTTCTTGAGCGCGTGAAATACCTCCGTACCGTAGCGAAGTGCCTCTCTAAAGCTTGGAGCGCCAACGGGGATGATCATGAACTCTTGAATATCCAAGTTGTTGTTAGCGTGCGCTCCTCCGTTGATGACGTTCATCATCGGCACGGGAAGTTGCTTGCCAGCCATACCCCCAAAGTACCTGTAAAGAGGGAGACCTGCCTCCTCGGCGGCCGCTTTGGAGACGGCCATTGAGACCGCTAGGATTGCATTGGCTCCTAATCGTCCTTTATTAGGTGTACCGTCTAAATCAATTAACGTTTTATCCAAGAAAGCTTGCTCGCTTGCGTCCAAACCGAGCACGGCTTGAGCAATTTCACTGTTGATGTTGTCGACAGCTCTGAGAACGCCTTTGCCCAAATAGCGGTGCTTGTCTCCGTCTCTTAGCTCAACGGCTTCACGCGTACCTGTTGAAGCCCCTGACGGCACTGCTGCACGGCCCATGATGCCGCTCTCGAGTAATACGTCACATTCCACAGTGGGATTGCCACGACTATCCAAAACCTCACGACCTACGATATCAACAATTGCACTCATGGTTTTAACTCTAAAAAATTTTAAAAAAGAAAAAAAGAAATATAGTTTTTACGCTTGAAAGTGGCTTTCAAGAAAGCCGACTTTTTTGATTACACGGTCAATTTCAAGTAATGTTTCAAGCAATGCTTTCATATGTTTAAGCGGGACGGCGTTGGGGCCATCACTCATCGCTTTATTGGGGTCGGGGTGGGTTTCCATGAAAAGACCTGCGACTCCCACGGCAACAGCCGCGCGCGCGAGTACGGGCACCATCTCGCGTTGTCCGCCTGAGCTGGTGCCTTGACCACCGGGTAACTGAACAGAGTGTGTTGCATCAAACACGACCGGCGCCAGAGTCTCACGCATGATGGCTAAGCTGCGCATATCGGAGACTAAGTTGTTGTATCCAAAACTAGCCCCTCTCTCACATGCCATGAAACGATCTGTGCTCAGTCCCGCTTCTTTTGCTGCAAGGCGCGCTTTGTCGATGACGTTTTTCATGTCGTGAGGAGCTAGGAATTGTCCTTTCTTGATATTGACGGGCTTACCAGACTGTGCAACAGCGTAAATAAAATCAGTTTGCCTGCATAAAAAAGCCGGTGTTTGAAGTACATCGACAACCTTGCAGACGGGCTCAATGTGGGAGACTTCATGCACATCAGTTAAAAGCGACACGCCGAGCGTTTTTTTAACTTTCGCAAGTATCTCTAAACCAGTTTCCATACCAGGCCCCCTAAAGGAGGTGCCGCTAGAGCGGTTGGCCTTGTCGTAGCTTGATTTAAAAATAAATGGAATGCCCAGCTCTTTGGTGATTTCTTGCAGGGTACCGGCCGTATCCATTTGGAGTTGCTCGGATTCAACGACGCAGGGACCCGCAATCAAAAAGAACGGTTGAGTCAGGCCGGCTTTGAAACCGCATAAATCAATGGACGGGTAATCACTACTGGTGAGTGATGAGTTTGTGGAAGCACTTGACATTAAGCAGCCACCTTAGCGTTAGCCGCAGGTGCAGCATTTTGGGCGCCACGCGGGTGAGAGCTTTTGTGTTTAAGAGCTGCAGTGATGTAGGAGTTAAACAAGGGGTGACCGTCCCAGGGTGTGGATTTGAATTCGGGATGGAACTGAACTCCCATATACCAAGGGTGCACCTCTTGCGATAACTCAACAATCTCCGTCAACTGTTCGCGCTGGGTGATGGCAGAAATCACAAGCCCAGAGGCGCGGAGTTGGTCAAGGAAGTTGACATTGGCCTCATAGCGGTGTCTGTGACGCTCAGTCACGACACTGCCGTAGATCTGGTGGGCAAGGGTACCGGCTTGTACATCCGAACTTTGAGCCCCTAGGCGCATCGTGCCACCTAGATCCGAGTTGGCACTGCGCGTTTGAATGGAGCCGTCCTTGTTCTTCCACTCTGTGATCAAAGCAATAACTGGATTTTGAGTGTCCGGATCAAATTCAGTACTGTTGGCGTCGACCATGTTCGCTTTGTGTCTTGCGTACTCAATCGTTGCAACTTGCATACCTAGGCAGATACCCAGATAAGGGATTTTGTTTTCTCTTGCAAAGCGAGCGGCACAAATCTTTCCCTCAATTCCTCGTTTGCCAAATCCGCCTGGTACCAGCACGGCGTCAAAAGCGCTGAGCTGAGATACGTTTTCAGGGGTGATGGACTCAGAATCTAGATACTCAATTTTTACACGTGCTTTGTTGTGAATTCCTGCGTGACGCAGAGCCTCGTTTAGGGACTTATAACTATCGGATAGGTCTACGTACTTGCCCACCATCGCGACTGTCACGTCAAAAGCGGGGTGTTCAACGGCGTACACCAAATCGTCCCAGCGCTGAAGATTGGCGCGCTGAGTTGAGAGTTTTAGTTTGTCGCAAATTAAATCATCCAAACCTTGCTCGTTGAGCATACGCGGAACTTTGTAAATGGTGTCTACATCCCACATGGAGATTACGCCGCTTTGTGCAACGTTTGAGAAGAGTGATATTTTTTCGCGCTCCTCATCCGGAATAGGACGGTCTGCGCGGCAGATTAAGGCGTCGGCTTGAATACCAATTTCACGCAGTTTTTGTGCAGTATGCTGAGTGGGCTTTGTTTTTAGCTCCCCCGCGGCAGCGATCCAAGGCACATAACTTAAATGTACGAAAGCGGTTTGTGTAGGTCCCATTTTGAGACTCATTTGGCGTGCAGCCTCCAGGAAGGGGAGCGACTCAATATCACCCACGGTGCCACCAATTTCTACGATGGCGACGTCCACCCCTTCTGGGGTAGCAAAACCAGCCCCGCGCTTAATAAAATCTTGGATTTCATTCGTGATATGCGGTATCACCTGGACGGTTTTACCCAAATAATCCCCTCTTCGTTCCTTTTCAAGAACGGATTTGTAGATTTGACCGGTCGTGAAATTATTGGTCCGGCGCATACGAGTCGTTATAAAACGCTCATAATGGCCTAAATCCAAGTCGGTTTCAGCACCGTCATCCGTCACAAATACCTCACCGTGTTGAAACGGTGACATCGTGCCGGGATCTACGTTGATATAAGGGTCTAACTTGATGAGGGTGACTTTGAGGCCTCTGGACTCAAGAATCGCAGCAAGTGAGGCGGAAGCGATGCCCTTTCCAAGAGAGGACACCACGCCACCAGTGACGAAGACAAATTTGGTCATGTCGAGCTCGGGATTGTTAATGTCCCGGGAGGAGGAAAGAGAAATTATAGTTGTACTCTGGTACATTGCGGGTCATGACACAGTTGAAAAATAAACATTTTGTTTTGGGCCTCTCTGGTGGTATCGCTTGTTATAAAGCAGCCGAGCTTTGTCGCGCCTTGATCAAGGAGGGTGCTAGCGTTCAGGTTGTGATGAGCGAGGGGGCCACGCAGTTTATTACGCCGGTAACCATGCAGGCCTTATCAGGGCGCCCCGTTTACGTCTCCCAGTGGGATAGCCGGGAGAGCAATAATATGGCTCATATCAACCTCTCAAGAGATGCAGATGCCATTTTGATCGCCCCTGCTAGTGCAGATTTTGTAGCTAAATTACTACACGGCAGAGCTGATGATTTGCTCAGCCTAATGTGCTTGGCAAGACCCATCGAGCAAGTGCCCCTGATCGTAGCGCCTGCGATGAACCGGGAGATGTGGGCCAACCCTGCAACCCAGCGCAACGTTGCTCAGCTTATTGCAGACGGCGCCCACGTGCTAGACGTCGGAGCAGGTGATCAGGCCTGCGGGGAGGTGGGCGACGGGAGGATGCTTGAGCCTGACCAGATACTAGAGGCACTAAGAGCTTACTTTACAGAAAAAGTCCTTGACGGTAAAAGAGTGCTCATCACCGCTGGGCCAACTTATGAGGCGATAGACCCTGTTCGCGGGATTACGAATTTATCTAGCGGGAAGATGGGATTTGCGCTTGCACGGGCTTGCCGGCGTGCAGGCGCCCTAGTCACGCTCATTAGTGGTCCTGTGGCGCTTGCGACTCCAGAAGGCGTGAGTCGCGTGAACGTGATCAGTGCGCAGCAAATGTATGAGCAAACACTGGCCCACGTATTGGATTCGGATGTATTTATTGCCACCGCCGCTGTAGCGGATTGGAGAGTCCGTAGCGCGGGCGGGCAAAAAATCAAAAAGAGTATTGATCAAGCCGTACCCCAACTCGATTTGGTTGAAAACCAAGATATTCTAAAAACGGTTGCAAAAAGCCCGCGCGCACTGAGTGGGGAGCTCTACTGCGTAGGCTTCGCAGCGGAGAGTGAAAACTTAGAACAACTCGCAGTTGCCAAGAGGGCCTCCAAAGGCGTTCCTCTGTTGGTTGCTAACGTGGGCCCTCAAACGTTTGGGCTCGATGAAAATGCGCTCTTACTCGTTGATGAGGCGGGTACACGTCAACTTGCCTGGGCGAGTAAGGATGAGTTGAGCGCTGAGCTCGTGAGAGAGCTTGCCACAAAACTCGCAAAATAGTTAAACTGCTTTCAAGCCCGTTGATCCAAAACCCCCTGAGCGCTCGCTCGTATGTGTAAACGTGTCAACTATTTTGAACGCGGGTCTGATCACGGGTAAAAAGACCATTTGCGCGATCCTCTCTCCCGGATTGATCACAATAGTTTGATGGCTCGAGCTGGGGTTGCGGTTCCAAACGCTGATAAAGCACTGATCCCTGTAATCAGCATCTATGACGCCAGTGCCGTTGCCAAGTACGAGGCCTTTTTTATGGCCTAGTCCAGAGCGGGGAAGGATAAAGGAGCAAACTCCTGGTGTGTTCATGTGAACTGCAATACCAGTCGGCACCAATACCGCCGCTTGTTGGGGGAGTAAGTGCAAGGGCTCATCAATACAGGCAATCAAATCGATACCCGCTGATTGAGGCGTTTGGTACTTCGGTAGTCCCCATTCGTTCAGTCGAGGATCAAGCACGGTTATTTCAAATTGATATTCTTGTGTCATCTGAGTTGGAGGGCTTTTGGGGTGAGTTTTAGACAAAACAGTTTAGTGAAGTTGTGAACCGCCTGGGGCTTGGGGGATGATTTTAAAGAATCCACTGCCCATGCTTTTACGTTCTAATTCTTCATCAGTTGGGGGGCGAACGCTCTCAATTTTGATGCTAATCCTGAGCGCAATACCCGCAAGCGGGTGGTTACCGTCCAGCACAACGTGTTCTGGATAAATTTCGGTGACTGTGTAAAACAAATCTTTGGGCGCTTCTGGGTTGCAAGCCGCGGGCAATGCGTGTCCCTCAATTGTCATCCCCTCCTCAAGTTCTTTGGGGAACAAGGACCTTTTCTCTAAAAAGACGAGCATTTCGTCGTAATCCCCAAACGCCTCCTCTGGCTCTAGGTGAAGATCCAAGCTCGAACCTGCACTGTAGCCCATCAGTGCTTCTTCGATTTTGACCAGTAAATCATCTCCGCCAACAAAAAATTCGACGGGCTCGTCAAGCTGATCCAACGTCTCGCCTAAAGTGTCCTTGAGTGTCCAAGTTAGAGCTACGACGCATTGAGATGATATTTCCATGATTTTGTAAAAAAATGTAAAAAAATGGGAATGATCAGGCCACAAAAATTGCAAGAACTAAGCTAAGCTCTCGCTGGGCGACGAGTTCATCCCATTTTTAATAGTAAAAGATTTAAGAATATGCAAATTAACCAACCCCTTCCCATGCTTGCAGGTTTGAGTCCAACAGAGTTTATGGAGAAGTACTGGCATAAAAAACCATTGTTGATTAAAGGCGCCTTCAAGGATTTTAAGCCCGTATTGACGCGTGCTGAGTTGTTTCGGTTAGCTGAAAGTGATGAAGTTCACTCCAGACTCGTGGAGTACCTGGATGAAGACGATTTGCCGGCTTGGAGCGTAAAAAACGGCCCTATAAAAGGGAAAGACAAACCCGCCTTCACCCGCGCGGCCTGGACCCTGCTGGTGCAAGGCGTGGATCTGATCAATAAGGACGCTGCAAATTTACTGCGCCAGTTCCGCTTTATCCCGGATGCAAGGCTAGATGACTTAATGATCAGTTACGCAACCGATGAAGGCGGGGTGGGGCCCCATTTTGATAGTTACGATGTCTTTTTAATACAAGCCAGTGGCCAACGTTTATGGAGGATCGGACATCAAAAAGATTTGAGCCTGCGAGAGGACACGCCGCTCAAGATTTTGGCCAACTTTAAGCCTCAAAAAGAATATCTACTGAGCCCTGGCGACATGCTTTATTTGCCTCCAAGGTACGCACATGAGGGTATTGCAGTTGGGGAATGCATGACATATTCGGTAGGATTTAGAGCGCCTAAGAGTGATGAATTAGCAAGAGATCTACTTCAACGAGTTGCCGATGAGACGCAGGAATTGATTGGCTCCAAGGTCTACGCCGATCCCAAGCAAACTGCTGTGGTCCATCCGGCGCAAATACCCGAGGCGTTGCAGTATTTTGCAATGCAGGCGTTGGCTAAAACGATTGAGCGTCCTGACGTATTTGCAAGACTTTTGGGGGAGTCTTTGAGTGAGCCCAAGGATCATGTATGGTTTCAGTCGAGTGCGACTGCCTACCGTTCGAGCCCCTCAAATAAACACCCCTACCCAGCTGGTGTTCGCTTGGATGATCAAACAAAAATGCTCTACGATGAGATGCACGTCTTTATTAACGGCGAGAGTTGGCGCGCGACGGGTAAGGATAAAACATTGATGCGGTTGTTAGCCAATCGTCGTACTTTGTCATCCGCTGAGCTTGGTAATGCCTCTGAGGATGCACTAGACTTGATTGTGAACTGGGTCGACGCAGGCTGGGTACACGCTTTGTAAAGTTATTTGTGGCGTTGGGCGCTTAATCTCAGAATAAGCAGTAAAAAATAGGGAAAAACAATCCCTTGGAAATCCCTTATAATAAAAAGCTGAGTTGAGGGGATTAGTGTCCATCTGCTCAGTCGCAGATTTCTGTGACGCTTTTAAAAATTTTCTTCTCTATATATATTAAGGAATTACGAAATGAAAAAATCGCTCCTCTTGGCAAGCTTGTTAGCTATCGCTTTAGTTGCTTGTGGCAAAAAAGAAGCTCCTCCTGCTCCTGCAGCACCTGCAGCTGAAGCACCAGCAGCTCCTGCAGCAGCGCCAGCAGCACCTGCAGCTGACGCAGCAGCTCCTGCAGCAGCAGCACCTGCAGCACCTGCAGCAGCAGACAAGAAGTAATTCGTACTTCTCTTGAAGCATAAGCCACCTTCGGGTGGCTTATTTATTGGTGGATCGTGATTTTGAAATAAATTATTCTGTGGCCCACAGCACTTTTAATTGACATGGACCCAAGCAGATCCCGTGTCAGGTGCTGCAACCCATACTTCATCGACTGTCCTGCCCAGCGCGCGACTAAGGCAATCTAGGACAATTTCAGGACTGTTGTTGCGTTCACTCAGGTGAGCAGCTACGACATGACCTAGTCCAGAGTGATTTAGTTTTTGAGCCAGTTCACAAGCTGAGTCATTGGATAAATGGCCTAAGGGCCCGGATATTCTGTCTTTTAAGAATTGTGGGTAGCCTGATTTGCGCAGCATTTGTGTATCGTGATTGGTCTCCATCAACATCGCATTACAGCCCTGGAGTTGGGAGAAGACGTGAGGGCTTACATGCCCTAAATCAGTCAGAACACCCAAACTAACCGCGCCGTCAGAGAGTCTGACTTGAAGGGGTTCACGTGCGTCGTGGGGTACGGTGAAGGGCTTGATTTGGAGGGCTCCAAACTCAATGACTTCGGTATCTTTTGCGATATTGATTTGTGAGGGGTTAAACCCCCAGTCAAGACCGCCACAAGCCAGCCAAGTGCCTTGACTCATCCAAACGGGTATCTTCAACGAGCTGGCAACACGCTTGGTATGCCCAACGTGATCAGCGTGTTCGTGCGTTATGAAAAGAGCGTCTAAATCCGAAAGTTCTAAGTTGGCTTGAATCAATCGACGTTCAAGCTCCTTTAGACCAAGCCCACAATCGATCAAAATACGAGTGGTTTGAATACCGCACTGCGCCTCTATAACAGAGGCGTTTCCAGTGCTACCACTGCCCAAGTTTTTAAATCTAAGCACGCTCTTGATTATGGATTTGAAAAAATCACAAAACTCAAATCTATTTCAACTCATTAACCAAGATGGTTGCAATTTTGTTAGCGATTTCGCCGCCGTCGGGCTCGCCAGCATTGTTGAGCACGCTGATCTTTGTCAGCTCACCTTCGCTTGTGATTTTTAAGCGGTATTTTTGCGGTCCTATAGGTGTGACCTTAGACGGGCTAAAAATATTCTTATACCAAGGAGTGGTATCAGTGCTCTCTTTTGGTTTATCAACATAGCGAACAAAATACAGGCCAGCTTTGCGGTCCCGGTCTTCAACGGTAAATCCGCCCCGGTCCAGCGCTACGCCCAGTCTGCGCCAAGCATTATCAAAACCTTGAGCCAACTCAACTACAGGCTTTGAGTTCACTTGGGTTAATTTAGCTGCGCCTGCAATGGAAATGCCTTCAACCGATTTCGCTGCAAACTCCACAGAGGTTCCAAGCTTTACCATCATGCGGCGAAGGAACTCGTTTTCCAGTTCTGGATCGTTGGGCCGAGGCTTCCACGTTGTTGTTAGCTTGGCCGCGTCTGCGTACTCCTCAGAGATACCTTGTTGTGAAATATAGATCTCACAACTATCTGGACCGGTAGACTCAATACGCGTGCGGTAGCGGTCTCTAAGTCCCGTTGATGCGACCATGTCGATAACTTTGCCCAAATAATGATGAACAAAGTCTTTCGGAAAATTGGCCTTGTTCTCAGCCCAGTCAGTTTCTAAAAAACCCAATTCTTTTTGATCAGTGGTGTACACAAAACCATTTTCTAACCAAAAGGCATGAACTAAAGGCCACGCCTGATCGGCTGGGCGTTTAACAACCAACCAACGTTGGCTGCCGTCACGCGCGATGGATACGTCGCCGATATTTGTAGGGCTTACTTTTTGTTGCCCGTTTTGAGTCAATCCACTTGCGTTTTTGGCGCTCACTCCGCCGGGTATGGCATAGCGGGCACTGCTGGGGAGCTGAGATAAGTCGGGGGGGACCTCAAGGGGGGTGGTTTTGACTTCTGATGAAGTTTTGTAATCAACCTTGTTACCGTTGAAGGTGGTTGATTCACATCCGCTGAGAGCTGCTAAGAGAACAGCTGTTGTTGTGATGAAAGTGATGACACCAATGCCGTCGTGTCTAGCTCCTTTAGGAGCCGGCGTTGCAAGGTCGTGATGGATTGGAGAAAACGTGTTCAAAGAAGTTCCTTGGCGTAAATCAAATTAACCCACTTGCTTTGAGCGCAGCCTCAACAACAGCCTCGTTTTGGGGGGTGAGAGTTGTCATGGGTAAGCGCATCGTGCCGTTACAAAGACCCATCTTAGACATAGCCCATTTAAGAGGAATGGGGTTGGCCTCTACGAATAGGTGTTTGTGAATGGGGAGCAATTGAAACTGAATTTGCATCGCGCGCGCTACATCACCCGTCATTGCGGCAACGCATAACTCATGCATCAGTTTGGGGGCAACGTTGGCGCTGACGCTCACGTTTCCTCTACCTCCGCAAAGCATTAAAGCCACAGCTGTCGGGTCATCGCCAGAGTAAACACTGAATGATGAAGGCAAATCCTTAATCAACCATTGAGCGCGCTCTATGTTTCCTGTGGCCTCCTTGATGCCTACGATGCCGGGGACCTTAGACAAGCGAATGACGGTGTCGTGCAGCAAATCAGCGACTGTGCGACCTGGCACGTTGTACAAAACCATGGGTAAATCTACAGACTCAGCAATCTTTTTGAAGTGCAAATACTGGCCTTCTTGGGTGGGCTTGTTGTAATAGGGGACAACTTGGAGTTGACAATCAGCGCCCACCTTTTTGGCAAACTGCGCTAACTCAACTGCCTCTTGCGTAGAGTTCGCACCGCAGCCAGCCATGATGGGTACACGCCCCTTGGCCTGCTCAACAGAGACGCGAATAATTTCGCAGTGCTCCTCAACATTGACCGTAGGGGACTCTCCCGTTGTGCCGACGACACCAATGCAGTCGGTACCCTGCTCGATATGCCAGTCGATCAGCTTGCGAAGGGTGGGGTAATCAACGCTTGTGTCATCATGCATCGGCGTCACTAATGCGACGATGCTTCCGGTTATGGGTGTCATGAAAAAGAGTATGAGTAGCTAGAGGGCACTATTCTACCGAGATGTGGGCCGAAATCGCTCAAGATTTGAAACTTCCTTGGGGGCCCGGATCGCCACAATTCTTTGTACGAAGCGCTCTGGATGAGTCAAAAGGACCTCCTCATACGCAACGATCTGAAGATTTGCACAAATTTGTAGTAATTCGCCAGGTTTTAGTAAAAATTCGGCCCGCCTGGGCCTACCCAAAGCTTCATGACCCAGTGCAAATGTTTCGTAGATGAACACGCCGTTTTTGCGAAGGGCGCGCAAAAGATGAGGAAAAAGGGGGCGCCATAGATAGTTGGTCACAATCACTGCGTTGAACTGTCGATTTCCAAGTGGCCAATTCTGTGGGACTGCGTATCCCTTTGGGGCGTCTGTGTTGATTTCTTGGGCGTTCAACCTTCCCTCGTCACGAATTTGAGTCAAACGCTCGGTGCTTTGTCTCTGATGTGATTCTTCTATAAAGTCTTGCTCTAAATCAGCTTGGAGAATCTCCCCGTAGCTGCGGCACTGCTCCAGTGATGAAGCATCTTTGTCTACGCCAAGAACTTTATAGCCCTGTTCACTGAGCCACTTCATATGACGACCACTCCCACACGCCAAGTCAAGCACCTGGGGCTCGCTTTGGTGGTTCAACTCATTGGCGTTGACGGTTTGTGAGTTCAAAGGGACTGAACTATCAATCAAATGCGTCCAGCGCACAACCCACTCCGAGGGGGGCGTAGGAGGATTGACTGATTCAGCATGAGCATTTGGCAGAGTTGTAGAGCTGGTCATAAGTGGACGAATGACGCCTAAAAGCAACTCCACATTTGATTGCTAAGAGTGATCATAAAACCAGGTTGTAGGTACAGCATGAAAACTGCGCCCAACAGGGCGCAAGCGGTGAAAATAACAATTAATTTAAACCAAATACTTTTCAAGTCCTTGAAGCCTGGGGATTTAATGCCCCCAAGCCCCTCTCTATAGGTGTTATTTGAATGGGTAAGTTAATGAGACACGCAAATACGCCCAAAGCAATGCACAAGTACCAAACGGTGTCGTAATTGCCATAAATATCGTACAAATAGCCTCCCAGCCAAACCCCCATAAAACTTCCCAATTGGTGGCTAAGGAACACAAACCCCCCAAGCATGGAGAGATGAGCGACCCCGAAAATCTGCGCTATGACGGCGTTGGTTGGAGGGACCGTTGAGAGCCACAAAAACCCCATCACGCTGGCGAAAATGTAGACACTCATTGGAGTCAAGGGAGAGCTGATGAAGAGGGATATTGCAATGGCACGACCTAGGTAAATCGCAGATAACATTTTGTTTTTTGGAACCTTTTCTCCCAACGCTCCCGCCGCATAGGTGCCAAATATATTAAAAAGTCCGATCAGTGCGAGTGCGTAACTAGCAACCTGCGGGGCCAGTCCATGATCCCTAAGATATCCCGGCATATGCACGGCGATAAAGACGACTTGAAAGCCGCACACAAAGTAGCCTGACATTAAAAGCCTAAAACTGCGCAGTCCAAACGCCTCTTTGAGCGCGTGTGCGATGGTTTGCTGACCAAGCGAGGCGTGACCGCTTCTAAATCCTGGCTCACGCAGACCAAATGCCAATGGAATAATGACCAGTGCCGAGCACGCCAAAATAACCAGCGCAGTTTGCCAGCCCGCCCACTGGATCAACCAACCTTCAGTTGGAACCATTAAAAATTGACCAAAAGAGCCTGCCGCCGCCGCAACCCCCATTGCCCAAGAACGCTTCTCAGGCGCAACGTTTCGCCCGATCAGTCCGTAAATGACGGCATAAGTCGTTCCAGCCTGGGCACAGCCAATTAAAAGCCCTGTCGTAACTAGGAGCATCTGCGTTGAGGATGCGAAGGCCATTCCGTAGAGGCCCAGCGCGTACAAAAGCCCGCAAACAACAATGACCCTAAACGCGCCAAACCGGTCGGCAATCATGCCCGAGAACACGCCAACCACCCCCCATGTAAGGTTTTGAACAGCAATGGCGAAGGAGTAGTTTTGCCTGCTCCAGTCGTGTGCTTGCGTCATCGGTTGTAGCCATAAGCCAAAGCCGTGTCTGACACCCATAGCAAGGGAGATGATTGCAGCCCCGCACAAAAGCACTTGCCAAAGGGGTATGGGCTCAAAGGAAGGAGTGGCATTTACATGCTCTGTAGAGGTGGGTTTTGTAGTCATTTGCGTAATGTACCCATCTTTTGAAGTCCTTGTAATTCAGACTTTTACTGCTAAAAAACCCTATTCCTGGTATTTTATCCAGGACGGTATTTGTGTTTGATTACAATTCGGACCTATGGCAACAAAACAAACTGAATATTCTGAGAGTTCGATTCGAGTCCTAAAAGGGCTCGAACCGGTCAAACAACGCCCCGGGATGTATACCCGTACGGATAATCCCTTGCATATCATCCAAGAGGTTTTGGACAATGCAGCGGATGAGGCACTCGCTGGGCACGGAAAAAAAATAAGCGTCACTTTGCATACTGACGGATCTGTCAGCGTGGACGATGACGGGCGAGGCATTCCCTTTGGGATGCATCCCGAGGAGAAAGCGCCCGTGATCGAGCTAGTCTTTACAAGGCTTCACGCCGGGGGAAAATTTGACAAAGGATCCGGTGGAGCCTACAGCTTCTCGGGCGGATTGCACGGTGTGGGCGTAAGCGTCACAAACGCCCTATCTAAACGCATGGAGGTTACCTCCTATAGAGAGGGTAAGGTTGCGCATTTGGTGTTCCAAGGCGGGGACGTTACCCAGCCTTTGAAGGTCCACAAATCAAGTGCTGATATGCGTGTCCAGGGCACAACTGTTCGGATGTGGCCAGACGGTAAATACTTTGAATCCACCAACCTGCCTATGGTTGAGTTGACGCATCTGCTGCGCTCTAAGGCTGTGCTGATGCCAGGGGTCACGGTTGAGTTGATTACGGAAAAATCCAAGGAAACTCAGACTTGGTTTTACAAAGCGGGGTTGCGGGATTATTTGATGCAATCTTTGACCGCGGACCCAGTCATACCTCTTTTTGAGGGAGAGGGTTTTGCGGACGCGAGTCATGAATCATTTGCAGAGGGCGAGGGCGCCCAGTGGTGCGTTGCCTTTACAGAGGACGGGCACCCCATTCGCGAGAGCTACGTGAACCTCATACCCACCAGCGCGGGCGGCACGCACGAGAGCGGTTTAAGAGATGGGCTTTTTACGGCAGTTAAGAGCTTTATTGATCTGCATGCACTCTTACCTAAGGGCGTTAAATTACTCCCCGAGGATGTCTTTGCTCGCGTGAATTTCGTGTTGAGTACGAAAGTTTTGGATCCACAGTTTCAGGGCCAAATTAAGGAGCGCTTGAACTCCAGGGACGCAGTGCGGTTGGTCTCAAATTTTGTACGACCCAACTTAGAGCTTTGGTTAAATCAGCACGTGGACTACGGCAAGAAGCTTGCTGACTTGGTCATCAAGGCGGCTCAGTTGCGCCAAAGAGCGGGTCAAAAAGTTGAGAAACGAAAAGGATCGGGCGTTGCTGTTTTGCCAGGCAAACTAACAGATTGTGAGAGCAAAGATATCGCCAATAACGAAGTCTTCTTGGTCGAGGGCGATAGTGCGGGTGGTAGCGCAAAAATGGGCCGTGACAAAGAGAGTCAAGCAGTGCTCCCACTCAGGGGTAAAGTGCTCAACACTTGGGAGGTAGAGCGTGATCGTTTATTTGCAAACACTGAGATTCACGATATTGCTGTTGCCATTGGCGTAGATCCACATGGGCCCAATGATTCACCGGATCTGTCAGGACTTCGTTACGGCAAGGTCTGCATCCTGTCTGATGCGGATGTGGACGGCTCGCACATCCAGGTTCTTTTGTTAACGCTTTTCTTTCGCCACTTTCCAAAACTCATCGAGACGGGTCACGTCTTTGTTGCACGTCCACCGCTTTTTCGCGTGGACGCACCTGCAAGAGGCAAAAAGCCTGCGGCCAAGATGTACGCACTCGACGAGGCCGAACTGCATGCCATCCTTGATAAATTACGCAAGGACGGTGCACGTGAGGGCAGTTGGAGTATCTCCCGCTTTAAGGGCCTTGGAGAGATGAACGCTGAGCAGTTGTGGGAGACCACGCTCAACCCAGACACCAGGCGCTTATGGCCGGTACAACTGGGCGATATTGATTTTGGGGGTACGGAGAAACTCATCACCCAACTGATGGGCAAGGGCGAAGCCGCAGCGCGTCGCGAACTCATGGAAATCCACGGTAACGAAATTGAGATTGATATTTAAATGTCTGACCTAGAAATACCCACAGAAACAGCAGAGCCCTTAGACGGCGAAATCAGTTTAGGCAAGTACGCACAGCGCGCTTATCTAGAGTACGCGTTGAGTGTTGTCAAGGGACGCGCACTGCCAGATGTATGCGATGGACAAAAACCTGTGCAACGCAGAATTCTCTACGCAATGCAGCGCATGGGACTTGCTTTCTCAGGCGCTTCCGGGGCGAAACCTGTCAAGTGTGCTCGAGTGGTTGGAGATGTTTTAGGACGTTTTCACCCCCACGGCGACCAAGCAGCCTACGACGCATTGGTGCGAATGGCTCAGGACTTCTCCCAGCGCTACCCGCTCATCGATGGACAAGGCAATTTTGGCTCCAGAGACGGTGACGGCGCTGCAGCGATGCGTTACACCGAAGCTCGCCTGTCCAAAATCACCACTCTCTTGTTGGATGAAATCGACGAAGGCACTGTTGATTTTCAGCCCAACTATGACGGCTCCACTGATGAGCCCAGATTACTCCCAGCCCGCTTGCCTTTCTCACTTTTGAACGGTGCGAGTGGTATCGCTGTTGGTATGGCAACTGAGATTCCAAGTCACAACTTAAATGAAATTGCTCAGGCCTGTGTTGCTTTGATCAAAACACCAAAGTTAACCGACGCCGAGGTCTACGCATTGGTGCCAGGGCCAGATTACCCGGGAGGTGGTCAAATCATTAGCAGTTTGGAGGATATTAGGGACGCCTACGCAAGCGGTAGAGGATCCTTAAAGGTGCGCGCCCGTTGGATAATTGAAGACCTGGCCCGCTCTCAGTGGCAAGTTGTCGTGAACGAGTTGCCCCCCGGTGTTAGCACCCAACGCGTACTCGAAGAAATAGAAGAACTCACCAACCCTAAAGTCAAAGCAGGTAAGAAGAGTTTAACGCAGGAGCAAAATCAACTCAAAGCAAATGTGCTTGCAGTGCTCGACGGTGTGCGTGATGAGTCCAGCAAAGACGCGCCTGTCAGATTGGTTTTTGAGCCCAAGTCCCGAACGATTGATCAAACTGAATTCATTCACATTTTATTAGCTCACACGAGCTTAGAGAGTTCGACCTCCATTAATTTGACCTCCGTTGGTATGGACGGTCGTCCCACGCAAAAATCACTGCGTGAGATGTTGGAAGAGTGGATCGCATTTAGACAGGCAACAGTTCAAAGGCGTACACAATTTAGGCTCAACAAGGTACTGGACCGCATCCATATTTTGGAGGGGCGCCAACTGGTACTCCTCAATATCGATGAGGTGATTGCGATTATTCGTCAAAGCGACGAACCTAAGCCCGCACTCATGAAGCGCTTTAAATTGAGCGAGCGCCAAGCCGAAGATATTTTAGAGATCAGACTGAGGCAGTTAGCCCGTCTTGAGGCGATCAAAATTGAGCAAGAACTCAAGGAGCTTGGGGAGGAGAAAACCAAGCTTGAAGATATTTTGGGTAGCACCGCCTCGCTTCGCAAACTCCTTGTGAAAGAGATTGAAGCTGATGCGAAGCTTTACGGAGATGCAAGAAGAACTTTGATCCAAGAGGATAAGCGCGCTGTGATTGAAGTCAAGGTAATTGACGAGCCCGTCACAGTCGTTGTATCTGAGAAGGGTTGGGTCAGGGCGCGTCAAGGTCACGGCCATGAGGCAACCAGTTTTGCGTTCAAAGCGGGTGACGGACTCTACGATACCTTTGAGTGCAGGACGGTAGACACGCTGATTGCGTTTGGAAGCAACGGGCGTGTGTACTCAGTGCCTGTGGCTTCGCTCCCAGGTGCAAGAGGGGATGGACAGCCAATTACGACGTTAATCGACCTAGAGTCTGGAACTCAGCCTGTTCACTATGAGGCTGGAGGCTCAGATCAAACCTTACTCTTGTCTACTTCGGGGGGATACGGCTTTTTGGCAAACATTGAGCACATGATCTCTCGTAACAAGAGTGGTAAATCCTTTATCGCCTTGGGCCAGGGTGAGACGCTTTGCCGTCCTTCAGAGGTCAACTCAGCTTCCAACATTGATCCTGAGAGTGCATGGGAGAAGGCCACGAGTGTGGTTTGTATCTCAACGGGCGGACGAATTTTGACATTTCCCATCTCTGAGCTCAAAATCATGGAAAAGGGCGGACGCGGACTCTCACTCATTGATTTAGAGGCAAAGGATGCACTCGCTGGCGCCGCCGCTTACACCAAGAGCGTTTTGGTGAGTGGCTTAGGTCGAGCAGGCAAAGAAAAGGATGAGACTTTGGAGGCTCGTTCTTTGTCAAGTGCAAAGGCCGCTCGAGCAAGAAAAGGTAAGAATGTGGATTTGGGCTTTAAGCCTACAGGTGTTTTGCGATTAGAGTAGAGGGGTGATGGGTTTGAGTTTGGAGGTGTGATCCTAGTTGTGATCCTGTAACTCCAAAGCTTGGCCCGATCTCCCACTCAGTATGGTTTAAGACAGCGGGTTCAAAATCTTCATGTCACTTTGCGCAGGAAATTAAAATGAAAGTCAGCGATATTCTTCGAGTCAAGGGAAGTACTTTGTACACGGTCAGTCCACTTGACTCGCTCGCCGAAGCGGTTAAAGTGATGGCTGAAAAGGACATTGGTTCACTGGTGGTCATAGAGCACGGCGAACTGGCCGGCATGCTCACTTTTAGAGAAGTTATCCAAGCGACTGCAGAAAAAACAGGTGCAATGGACACCATGGTGGTTAAATCTGCTATGGATGATCATCCCATGACATGTACCCTAGAGACAGAGCTTGATGAGGTCAGGCGAATGATGCTAGACCGTCATGCACGCTACATGCCCGTGATCAACCAGGGTATGTTGATGGGCGTTATCAGTCTGTATGACGTTGCCAAAGCGGTGGTCGATAGTCAGAACTTTGAGAACAAGATGCTAAAGGCTTATATCAAAGATTGGCCAACACAAGAGAAGTAAATCTGAGGCAAGTCCTACCCTCCCAATAAAGCCAATCAACGCTTTCAATAACGCGCGCAAGAGCATCAAATCGTTTTGAAATCACTACGAATAAGTTCTTCGTAACTACTGCTAACCCCCTTAGGGATCAACTGAAATTATGAGTGGAAATACCTTTGGAACATTGTTTGCTGTCACCAATTTTGGTGAGTCACACGGTCCTGCAATCGGTTGTGTGATTGACGGCTGTCCACCCGGAATGGCTTTGTCCGTTGCGGACATCCAACCCGATTTAGATCGCCGCCGTCCTGGCACAAGTAAGTTCGTCACCCAGCGTAATGAGAGTGATACCGTTCAAATACTCAGCGGCGTATTTGAGGGTAAGACGACTGGGACGCCCATCGCACTGCTCATACCCAACGAGGATCAGCGTAGTAAAGACTATTCTGATGTGATGTCAACGTTTAGGCCCGGTCATGCTGATTACGCGTATCACCAAAAATACGGCTTCAGAGACCCCAGGGGCGGTGGCCGGTCCTCTGCGCGCTTGACGGCGCCGACCGTGGCAGCAGGCGCGGTTGCTAAGAAGTGGTTGTTTGAACAGTATAAAACCGTGTTTAGAGGATGCATGACCCAAATTGGTCCGCTTGAGATTCCCTTTGAATCTTGGGAGCACGTTCACAATAATCCCTTCTTTGCACCTGTTCACCAAGTAGGTGAGTTGGAGCGGTACATGGAGGAGTTGCGAAAATCGGGTGACTCGTGCGGCGCAAAGGTACGCGTAACAGCCTCTAACGTGCCCGTCGGTCTTGGCGAACCTTTGTATGATAAATTGGACGCTGACATTGCATGGGCCATGATGGGGCTGAACGCTGTGAAAGGCGTAGAAATTGGTGCTGGCTTTAAATCGGTTGCACACCTTGGATCTGAACACGGCGATGAGCTTACCCCAAGCGGCTTTAAGACAAATAATGCTGGTGGGGTTCTAGGTGGCATCAGCACGGGTCAAGACTTGGATGTGAGTTTGGCCATTAAACCCACAAGCTCCATCCTCATTCATAAAGAGTCCGTCGATACGCAGGGTAAAAGCGTTGAAGTTATGACCAAGGGAAGGCATGACCCCTGTGTAGGTATTAGGGCCACGCCAATTGCTGAGGCTTTATTGGCGTTGGTGGTCATGGAGCATGCCCTTCGTAACCGCGCTCAGTGCGCTGATGTGGTTCGCACCTTCAAACCCATTTAGCCCAGTCAAGGTCAGGCAAGGTCAGGCAAGGTCAGGCAAGGTGCCCCACCTAAGTGGGAGGTCTTTAACCCAGACTCAACCCACTCCGTTATTGGAAATTGCATCTTTTTTGTCCGTACACCAAAAGTCATGGGGTCATTTTGAAAGACACATCGCAGGAGAGGATTCGCATTGCTGAATGGATCAACCAGCAATGGCAGGAGGATTACTTTAGATTCAATAGAGTCATCTCTGAATTTTGTGTCCTTGAACTCATTCCACAAGAACAAGGTTTTATTGCTGAGTACAAATTTTGGTCTGATGAAACCCGAGCCGATG
>CAJAYT010000020.1 GCA_903949285.1 uncultured Burkholderiales bacterium | reverse complement strand
GTTGAAGAAGATTGGACGAGTGATGATGCTCGTGATGATTGTGAGTTGTGTTGTTCATCGCTTAGACCTTTGGACAATAAAAATACTGGCGATATGATATTTTAAAAATGATGTTATTTGTCTAGTCATGCAATTTTTTATGCATTACAAGGGGGGGGTGTCAGGATTTGGTTAATTTGAGACAGGGTTTCCCCTTATATTTTGAGCTGCTAAAACCAAATCAACGAGGTTGCAAAGCGCAAGATAGTATTTCACCTGTGTGAATATGACGCTAACTCTGGCTTAATGGTGCTGTTCTTCCTCATTTTCTGTTCAATATAGACAAATTTACTAGCCCATTTGTACTATGATGCGTTTATTGTCTTTATATATTTGAATCTGGGCATGAATCATCCGCAGTGAGGATGAATTCAATAGCAATGCTACAGGTGTTAACTGTAATTTTTGACGGGACTTTTTATGAAACGTTTGAGCTCTCAACTATATTTTTGGGTTTTGTTGGCTATTTTGGGCGGTGGCTTACTGGGCTACTTAGATCCGACTACTGGGGCAAGTTTGAAGCCCTTGGGGGACGGATTTATTGCTCTGGTCAAGATGTTGATCAGCCCTATTATCTTTTGCACAGTTGTGATGGGCATCGTTGGTGCCGGCGATATGCGAAAAGTTGGCCGGGTAGGGGGCAAAGCTCTCCTGTACTTTGAAGTCGTATCTACTTTTGCGCTTTTGATTGGTGTAGTAGTTATGCATACCCTGCGTCCAGGGGACGGCTTTAACGTGGATCCAGAGAGTTTGGACGCTAAAGCTGTAGCTACCTACGCAAAAGCCGCACAGGATCAAAAACCTGTTGACTTTGTGTTGCACATTATCCCGAAAACCTTTGTCGATGCATTTACCGGGTCCGGCGACTTGCTTCAAGTTTTGTTGATCGCTATTTTGTTTGGCTACGCCATGGTGAGTCTGGGCCAAGCTGGGAACGCAATCCACAACTTGATCGAGGAATTCTCGAAAATAATTTTCAAGATGATGAATTCGATTATGAAACTTGCACCAATTGGTGCGGGTGGAGCCATGGCCTTTACGATCGGGAAATTCGGTATTGGTGCCCTCAAGCCATTGGCTGCTTTGATGGGAAGTTTTTATCTGACTTGTATTCTTTTTATACTGGTTGTGTTGGGCCTCATTGCTGCGGTTACAGGATTTAATATTCTGAAATTTATTGCTTATATCAAAGACGAAATCTTAACGGTGCTAGGTACTTCTTCTTCTGAATCTGCACTAGTTCCCTTGATGATTAAACTCGAAAAGTTGGGTTGCTCTAAGTCAGTTGTTGGACTAGTGGTTCCGTCTGGATACTCCTTTAACTTAGACGGTACCAACATTTACATGACCATGGCAGCTCTATTTGTAGCCCAGGCGCTCAATATTGATTTGACAACTACACAAGAAATCACAATTTTGCTGGTTGCAATGCTGACCTCCAAGGGCGCCTCTGGTGTTACGGGGTCCGGTTTCATCACACTCGCAGCAACTTTGGCTGTTGTCCCCTCCATCCCGGTTGCTGGTTTGGCCCTGATACTGGGAATAGATCGATTTATGTCTGAAGCCCGCGCCATTACCAACTTCATTGGTAACGGTGTTGCTACGATGGTGGTGGCTAAATGGGAAAATGAACTCGATCACGAGCAAATGGAACGGGCTATGAAGGGCTAAGCCCAATGCAGGGCCCCTTTAAGAACAAATACCGTCATTAGGAGGACTAAATGATCACTGAGTGATCATTTCAGTTCGTCCAGCCCATTTTGCTAAATATTCACTCGGTTTGTCCAAAAAGACTATCAAAGTCATGTTCTATGTCACTACGTTGGCACCAAATTAGTGTAACGTTATGCACTGGGTGAAAAACGCTTCATCCAGTGTTCATAAATTCATGTTATCCGCTGCATTGACTTCATAGCGTTCATCGCATAATTGTTAGTCGGGTTTGCCTCTTTGCAAGGCAATCTGGCCTTTGCAGGTTGGGTCGTTTTTGAGAAATAATTGTGGTGTCTAAACCTGAACTGATTCACCGTTTTGTCATCGCTCAATCGGGTGCTAAACGAAGCTTAGCCTATAGTGATGTAGGCGATAAGCGCAGTGAACAAATACTCATTTGCATTCCAGGCATATTAGAGACAAGGGATACGTTCGCCAACTTGCTCGAGAAGGTCGATGAAGCAGCGACGTGTCGAGCGGTCAGTGTCGACCTATGCGGAAGAGGGGACTCAGACCCCCTTGAGAGCTCTGATGTTTATAGTATGAAGCTTTATTTGAGTGATTTAGAGTTGTTTCTCAATCACATCAAAGAAGCGCATCATACTAAGCCCGTCAAAATTCACTTGCTGGGCACAAGTATGGGGGGTATCTTGGCTATGTATTTAGCCGCAGGTTCTCACAACGTTGTTACCTCCGTTATTTTGAACGATGTAGGCCTGAGCTTGCCGTGGTGGTCCATTTACAAATTATTTGGAACAATGGGCAAAGGGGCTTTTAAAACGGCGGCATCAATAGATATAAATGATATCGCCGCGTCACTGCGGGTTTCACCTGCGGCTGTAAGAGCTGTACAAGATCCAGCGCATTTTGACTTACCCTACAAATCCGATTTGATGGGAATGCGTTTTGCAAATATAGTTCAAAACTTCAAGGGCCCCATTTCTTTGATCCATGCGCAGGATTCCGTGATTTGTACTGCTATGCAAGTTGATGAGTTTCAAAAACTTTACCCCCACGGCGTGCTAGAGGTTCCTGATGTCGAGCACCCAGCCCCCTATAACAGCTTGGTGTGTGAGTTTGTGATCTCCAAAATCATGACCCCTCGTCCTGCAGCCAAAATGGTGTCTGATAACGAAGTCATCAAGGCCCCCCTAGTTGCAGAGCCTAAGCTTAAACCTAAGTCTAAGTCAACGCCGGGCTCACAGAGTAGGGAGGCTGTGCAAGAGAGCGCCGATGAAACGGTTCCTCAAAAGGTACAGCTGCAGCAGTCACTTGACGTTCATCCCGAGCAAATGCCACTTTTTACGAACCTAACCATTGACCCAATGGGCTTGGAGGAATCGGTTCATCAAATAGCAGAGATGAGTACGCAAATCATGAATCAATACACTCAAGCTCTAAATGTTCAGCGTATTGAAGGTTTAGACGCTCCCCTGGGGGCACCAGGACGCCCTGAGCCTGGTGAGCTGGAACAGCACAAAGCCCGCCCGGTGTTTCATCGTTGGAAGTCTGCCGTCACTAATCTTTTTAAACCGAAATAGATTTTATTTTTTAAATCTTAAAACGAATCCGTCCGCTGGCGGATTCATTTTGCCCGAGGCCTGATCTCTAGGATCAAGCTGATTTTGTAAGAAATCACCCTCTTGCTCCAATTTAAACCCCACGCTTAAAAAGTCTTGTATTACTAGTTTCCTATCAATGCGGTGAAGGGTGCGTATATCCCTCAGTCCTGACCCCTCCTCAGCAGAGTGATCAATGATTACAAAGAGTCCGCCGTACTTTAATGCGTCGTAAATCGATTTGTCCATCTTCAACCGATCGATGGGCATATAGGCAATATCGTGATACGAGTAAATAAGGGTGATGAGATCTAGCTTGTCCGAGTTGGGTGGTACCAAGTCGTCCATCGGACGCTGCAGGAGCTCTATATTACTTTGCGGGCGAAGTGAGAGTCTCTCCTCTAATGATTTTGAGGGTTTATCTGTTTGGGCATAAACTTTACCGTTGGGGCCTACAGCGAGCGCCATTAATTGAGCCGTGTACCCACCACCTGAATAAACATCCATCACGCGCCAACCTGGCCTGACCTTGGTGAACCTGAGGAGATCAAGGGGCTTCCTGGTTGGGTCTTGTGCAAGGTCCTTGTCAAGCCTGAGGGGGCTTTGCAATAACATTTCCCACTCGTTGTTCACGGTTTGCGCTGCAGCAGATCCAGCGCCAATTATTAAGGACGCTACCAAATGGACGCCCGTAATCAGCAGTGCAACCCGGGGTTTAGTCAAAGGTTGAGCGCTATGGCTTGGAATTGGCTTGGAGAGGGCTATAGACATTGTGTTTTTCCTAAAATTGGACTGCTATTAATAAAAGCAGTCACTGCTGAATGCTAACTGCTAACTGAAGTATTTGTTTACCGCGGTTAACTGTGTTCGAGTGGTGTTTGAGTGGTGTTTGAGGATCGCCAACTCGGTCCCAAACGGGCCAACGCAGGGTAATGCGCCAAAAAATCGTCAAATTAGGTTGGTTCTGATTTTGCTTAATAAGTCGCAGATCTTAAATTTGAAGGGGATAAATTATGAAGTTAAAGTTGGTTTTAATCACAATTTCAGCACTTTGGGCCACTTCGGACCAGTCCTGGGCATTTGATATGGTCAGGGATGCGAATGCCAAACAATTTACCCAAAAGGTAGATCACAGCAAAGATGACAAGCGCCCAGTCACCCAATTAAAAATGAAAAGGCCGGATAACTTTCCTGTTCAGGTGCAGAAATAGCCGATATTGGTGCTTAATTTTCATGTATTTGAGCCCCCTTTTTGGTTCATTTCTTCATATTAATAGCTATATAGTATTAATTTGATGTTATTTGTGAATTTATTTGAAAATATTTTGAATTTATGTGCACCAACTCTAAGCCTGATGCGTTGAACATCCATTGATTACTAAGGTAAGAAAAATGGAAAAATCCACACAATCGGCTGACTCGTTGGTTTTGAGATTTGAACAACGATTTTTGAAGGTCTCTTACGAGGCTTCTAAAATCAAAGCATCCTTTGATCGTCTACGAGCACAAGTCGCTCAAGAGGCCGAACAAAAGAGCCGTCCTGCAGCGCGCATCTACGGCGACATGAGAGGTTTGAAGGCTTAATAGCCCACCTAGTCCACCCACTTTTAAGTTGTTCTGGTTCGTTGCGTAGTTGGATGGTACGGATTAACAGGAATCCAGGCTCGCCAAATATCAATATAAATCAATGCGTTAAATCAAAAAAACGAGCCTGTGTAATAAACTGTGTAACTGGGCATTTTGTATCATTATGATACAAGTTGCGGGGTGGGGCGGTTTTTGCTCTGCCTGGGTTTAATGTTGGTGGAAATTTTGAATCTTGCTTTCATGAATTATTCCCAAAGAAGTCATACAAACTCCATACCTTCGGGAATGGTAACCAGTCCAAGTGCATTGGCGAGTGAAATTGGAGCTTCGATATTACGTTCAGGTGGCAACGCGGTTGAAGCTGCCGTTGCTGTTGCCATTGCACTGGGTGTTACCTATCCCCATTTTTGTGGTTTAGGAGGAGATGCTTTCCTTTTGGTCTCAGGTAAAGACGGTGAGGTGATATCTATTTCAGGCATAGGTCAATCGGCCAGAAATATTACGGGGTATGAATCGCAATTGCCTACCCGTGGGCCACGTTCCATGCTCACGAGCGCTGGGGCGTTGAGTGCCTATGAAAATGCATTTGAATATAGCTGCAAAAAATTGCATGGTCGCAAACGCTGGAAAGACTTGTTTGACCCATCAATTGAGTTGGCAAGAAATGGTTTTGAGATTTCAGAGTCAGAGCGTTTTTGGCTTGGATTTCGCGAACAAGAAAAATCACAATTACGAGATATTTTTGAACATTTTACAGACCCCTCTGGTTTACCTTACAAATCGGAACAATACGTCAGAAGAGCAGACTTGGCTCACACATTGAGTCGAGTGGCTCATAGTGGCTCACAAGATTTTTACATGGGTGAGCTTGCCAAAGAGTTTGCATGTCATTTTAAAGAAGTCGGGGGCCCATTGGATTTGGACGACCTTGCTATTACTAAGGCTCGAGTAGAGCCTGCTCTTAAAATTCGTTACCGCCAGGGGACTCTTTATGCTCACCCGCCACCCACGCAAGGTGTAACTACCCTTGAGATTATGGGTATATTGAATCAATTTGATCTTCAAAAGATTCAAGAAGGTAGTGCCAATCATTACCATTTGTTGATTGAGGCCATCAAACTTGCATTCATCGATCGAAATCGCTTTTTGGGTGATCCTGATTTTGCTTATGTTCCCATTGACTGGCTCTTGAGCTTGGATCATCTAAAAAAACTCTCCCAACAAGTTGACTTAAAAAAAGCCAGGTCCTGGCCCGATGTCTTTCAACGTGGAGATACCGTTTTTGTAGGGACCGTTGATGCCATGGGTAACAGTGTGTCATTGCTCGCAACGGTCTACTTTGACTGGGGTAGTGGCGTGGTTATTGGGGATACGGGGATAATTTGGCACAACCGTGGAGCAGCGTTTAGCCTTGATCCCACACATCCCAATGTCTTAAGGCCCGGGAAAAGGCCTTTTCACACATTGAATCCTGGTCTCTATTTAAAAGACAATGGCGCTAAGATCATCTACGGCACTCAAGGAGCTGATGGACAACCACAAACGTTAGCCGCCATTTTGACGCGTTTGATTGACTACGACATGACACCTTTGACTGCATTGTCGTCACCAAGGTTTTTGCTTGGTAAAACTTTCTCCAGCAGTACCGAGAATTTAAAAATTGAAGAAAATGTGGGCGCAAGTGTTATGACCTCGCTCGAACTAATGGATCACAAACTCGAAGTCCTGAGCGCTCTCAATCCCTTGATGGGTCACCCTGGTGCGATTTTGGTTGATCAACAAGGCAATGTGCAGGGAGCACATGACCCAAGAAGTGACGGTTTGGCCATCAAAGTCTCATGATCACTCCGTGCGAGTGGCACTTAAGTGCCAAACGGTTCGAAAAAAAGGTCCTGTTGAGTAGTAGCTCAACAGGACCCAATCGGAGAACAAAAACAAGAAACTAAATAAGAAAAATAAATTAGAAGCTAAAGCGAACACCTGCCGCAATAGCTTGCTGTGATTTGCCTGCATATCCGCCACCCGTTGTACCGGCTTGGGTGGCAAGCAAGGACTCCGTTGCATTGCTAGAGTTGGTCAAGTTAGCAACGTTAAAGACAAGCGTTGTATTGGGCTTCCAAGCATACATGGCCAAAAATCGAGTGATATTGGAGGAATTGTTCAGTGTGGTGTTCTTTCTGGAGAGTTGGTCCAAAGAAAGAGTCAACTGGGGAGAGACTGAATAATCCACGCCCACGTCAACTACATTGGCTGTGTTGGTTTGGCCAACTGTACCCAAGGAGACGTAAGACACTCCACCGTCTGTTGTTGCTGTAGCATAACCGAGTCTACCTTTAACAGCGCCGGATGCATAGCTTGCACCTAATGTGGTGAGTTTGTAAGTGCTTGATGTGCTGGTTATGCTGGACTCAGAAAAATAAGTTCCAGCTACCATCAATGGGCCTGCAGCGTATTTGACGCCGATGTTGGTCAGAGAACCTGCTGTTGTGGGTGTGTTGGTGCCACTAATGTTAGAGCCGTACATCACAGCACCTTGGAGACCACCAGACACGGGTGTAACGTATTTGATGGTGTTGTTGTACAAGTCGCTCACTGCATCAAACTCAGAGAACTTGAACACTGCACCAGCGTTGTAGCCACCTTTAAAAACGCTACCAACGAGCCAGTCGTCATTCAAGTCCCATTGTTTGCCAATGGAGAGGCTTCCCATAGAGCTGCTCAAGCCAATATAAGCGTTTCTTGAAAAGAGTGTGGTTGAGTCAGACAGTTTTCCAGTTGTTGGATTGAAGCCAACCATGAAGTTAAAGAAACCCGTCAAACCATCGCCCAGGTCTTTGTCGCCTTTGAAACCAATTGCCGATACACCCAAGATCGAGCTGACTGCTCCTGAGGTGGTTTGTGAACCATTGCCTGTGTTGGATGTTGAAGAGATACCTGCATCAACGATACCGAACACGGTCACGCTTGGTGCCGCAGATTGAGCATTGACAAAACCACAAGCACACAAGGCAGCTGCTAAAGCGGTGAGTTTGATTTTAGATTGCATGTTTTCCTCATAAGGTTTTAAATAAAATGATCACTTCTTGTTCACTGATTCAAATATCATTTTTAACTACTCAAATCAGCGTTATTTTTCAAAAATTAAAAGCAATTTACTTCTTTAAATTCTCAAAAAATGCGGGATTGAGACGCATGGCATCTCTAAAAATGGTGTGTCTATTGTGAAAAACTTTGTATTCAATTCAGCGACTCCTGAGCAGGCTTGTTGCTTCTTGTATGAAGCATCTGCAAGGATTGTGTGACTTTCGTCAAAGTCAAGCGAGGAGAAATACAGTCTTGTGTATTCATTGATTGGGCGGGTTCGCACATCACCTCAAGTGCCGCTTGCACACAATCGATCAATGGGGCTTTAACCCTAGATTGAATTCTTTGTCCAAAGCCCGTCAAACCGGCGCCACCAATGATCACGCAGTCCAAGCCGTATTCGTCGATGGCTTTGTTGCACGCCTGAATCAAGAGCTCTTCGCCGGCTCGCGGGTTCTGCATAAAGAAGAGGCCAGTTTCATTGAGTGTGGACACCACTTTGAGTGAATTGCCAAAATCCAAGGCGCCAGCCAAGCGCTCGATCATGGGCCCCCATTTTTGGCCACCCGTCACCACTCCAAAAGAGCCGTACTGACTTGCTTTTAAGAAGGAGGCATGCGCCAGTCCTGTCACGGGAATGCGACTGCATTCTTTCAAGGCATGCAGCCCGGGGTCGCCAAAGCAGCCAATCAGGATGTGGTCAAAGTCAATGCGATCTGACTCAAGGCTTTTGGACCAACTGTCAAGGACCGAGTAAGAGGCAATGACATAGCTGGCCTCATCGGCAATGTAATTGGCGCCAAAAGAGGCCGTGACAGTTTCAATCTCAATGCGGGTGCTTGAAAACTGTAGCATGCTGCTCTTGAGCAACTGCGTGACATCTTCAGTCGTATTGGGATTGATGACGAGGAACCGTTTCATGTTGTTTTATGCTGCATTTTTAAAGATCAAGTGCAAGTCGGCCTTGTCTTCAGTCTGGCGCTTGAACTGAATGTTGCTCTCTAATTCGATCAAGTGGCTGATCATTAACCTTTTGGCAGTTTCAATGTCCTTGAGCTTGATGGCATCGAGCAATAATCGGTGATCCGAACAGGTGCAGGTTTTTGAGTCGACGGCCAAATAGTCGCTTGGGTTGTTGTAAGCCATGAGAATCAAAGACGTGCGTGAGATCAACTCTTTGAGTGTTCGATACATGGTGGAGTTTTTTGAGCCTTGAGCGATCAATAAATGAAAATCACCCGACAGTCGAATAGATTTTCGAATGTCTGCCGTGGAAATGGCGTTCAACTCCTCTTCAAGAGAGTCTTTTAAGGCAAGAATGTCCTTGTCGCTGGCCTGCTTGATAAAGAGCTCAATCAAAACGGGTTCGATCAGTCGTCTGAGTAAAAAGACCTCTCTGGCTTCGATCTCAGTGGGCTCAACGATGGTCGCACCCTTGTTGTGCGTTAGATTGACCACTTGCTCATTGGCCAATCGTACCAAGACGGGTCGAATTCGGGTCCTAGACACGCCAAAGGCTTCGGCCAGTTTAGTTTCCGAGAGCTTTGTTCCCGGTTGCAGTCGGTGATCCAAGATCGCCGAGATCACGCGATCATAGATTTCATGGTCGGACGTGTTGTGAATTTCCTCGCTCATGATGTGGCTTTAAATTGCTTTTTATTGATCCATTTGGCAACAAGCATTGCGCAAGCCATGACCGCCAGGGATATCGCTGATGTTGCGGTCCCGAGTGCATAAATCGAGGGGTCTGTTACGGTGGTGGTCAGTCCTTGAAGTTCAAGGGGGAGAGTGTTGACGTCCCCGATGGCTTGAGACGTTCTGGCAATTTCATCCCAGCTTAAGGTAAAGCCAAACATACCCACGCCAATCACCGAGGAGGAAATCAATGGAAGTACGACGTATCGAAAAGTCTGCCAAGGCGTTGCACGCAAGTCCCTTGCGGCCTCCTCGTAGGCAGGATTGAATCGATTGAAGACCGCAAACATGACGAGCAAACCAAAGGGCAGTGTCCAAGAGAGATGGGCACCCAAGGCCGATGTGTAAAGTCCTAAAGAGGTGCCGTAAGACTCCAAGGTCTCTGTCATGTTCATTGCAGCTAGTATCCATTTGATGGCATTGTCCAGCAACCTAAACTCAAGCCCAATACCAAGGGAGACGATGATGGAGGGCATGATCAAGCTTGCAATAGCCGTGTAGAAAATGATGTTCGCGCCTTTGAGATTTTTTCTGAAAGCCAATCCGGCCAATACAGAGAAAACAACTGTAATGAGGGTGACCCAAAAACCAAGGTACGCAGATCTCTCGAGTGCTGCTGCGATGTCAACGGTGCCCATGCCTTGAACGAGTTTTTCAAACCAGTGCGTGGACACGCCGTTCATTGGAAAAGTCAACCCCCCTTCTGGTCCTTGAAAGCTCAATAAAAAGATGATGAACATTGGTCCATAGAGAAAGAGAACGAACAAAGCAAAGAAAATCGATAAGATTAAAAACTCTGAATTGCGTTTCATCTTAGAGCTCCTTGCGAATATCGACCATGCGCGTCAAAGCCCAAATCATCATGAGCACAATGCTGAGCAAGATGACCGCATTGGCCGCGGCAAGTGGGAACTGAAGGTAGGATGTTTCGACTTGAATGATCTTGCCAATGGAGGCGATTTGTTGTCCTCCCATGACGCCAACCGTCACAAAATCTCCCATCACAATGGTGATGATAAAAATCGAACCGATGATGATGCCTGTTTTAGAAAGCGGCAAAATCACATTCCAAATGGTTTGCCATTTGCTTGCCCCACTGTCGCTGGCCGCTTCAATCAAGCTTTTATCGATGCGCATCATCGAGTTGAAAATGGGCACAATCATGAACATGGTGTAGAGATGGATAAAGGCCAAAATCACCGAAAAATTCGAAAACAAAAGCCACTCAACGGGTGCTTGCGCCAAACCCGACTCGACCAAGGCCTTGTTGACCAAGCCATTGCGCCCAAGAAGGGGGATCCAAGAGATCATTCGGATCACATTGGACGTCCAAAAGGGAATGGTACAAATGGCAAAGAGGGCGGTTTGAACAGCCACGGATTGGATGTGAAAGGCCAAGTAGTAGGCCAAGGTAAAACCAATCAATAGCGTTGACAACCACACCGTGAAGCAAAATTTAAAGGTGGATAGATACGTTTTGAGCGTCACACACATTTCTTGGGTGTTGAGGCATCCATCAAAAATTGAGAGGTAGTTTTTAAAAGTAAAGTCAGGCAATATCTCATACTCGTTGAAATCCCAAAAACTCACCATCAGGATCAAAAGGAGAGGAACGATAAAGAAGAGAATAAAAACACAGTTAAAGGGTGTGATTTGCCAAAAGGGCGAAACCTGCCCTTTTGACAAATCGGATTGAGCTTGACCCGTAATTTGAATGGAAGAGTTCATGTTCATTTGGGTCAGCTCAAGAGTTGACGATCAAGCCGCAACAAACTCGTTCCATTTCTGGACCATGTAGTTGTTCTCGTCCATCACTGCATTCCAGCATGCGATGCCGCCCATGCGGTTTTCATAGCTTCCACCATCGCGCACTGAGCCTGTTTTGGCCAGCACGTCACCATGGGGGCTTAAGATGTCCTTGGTGGCGGCTTTGCCCTCCATCCAATAGGCCCATTCGTAGCTTTCCATCTTTGATTTGGCTGTATCGAGCACCGCGCTGTAGTAGCCTTGGCGATTCAAATAAGCACCCGCCCAGCCGTCAAGGAACCAATTGATAAACTCATAGGCGCCATCCAATTTTCTACCCGATAAGGTGGCTGGCAATCCAAAGCCTGCTGCCCATGCTCTGTATCCTTCTTTCAAAGGCTGGAAGACACAGTCAATGCCTTTAGAGCGAACGGCTGTCACCGCAGGGGACCACATGGATTGAATCACCACTTCACCTGAGGCCATCAAGTTGACGGATTCATTGAAGTCTTTCCACAAGCTTCTGAATTGACCTGCTTTTTTGGCATCGATCAAAGTTTTGATGGTCAGATCAATCTCTTTCTTGGTCATGTTGCCTTTGTCTGGATATTTGTAAATACCCATCGCTTCCACCACCATGGCCGCGTCCATGATGCCAATCGATGGAATGTTCAAAATGGCGGCTTTGCCTTTGAATTCAGGATTCAAAAGTTCAGCCCAAGATGTGATGGGACGCTTGATCAGATCAGGGCGAATGCCCAAAGTATCGGCGTTGTAGACGGTTGGAATCAAGGACATGAACTGCGTTGGGCTTTTTGCAAAAGCCTTGCTCTTCTCGCCCTCTAAGAAAATCACTTTCTTAGGCGCAGTCCCTTGTTCGCCCACGGTCTTACCACCCACTTTACCCTCAGTAAAGAGAGTCGTGATCTTGTCAGCGTTTTTGATCTTTTTGGTATCAATGCCCTTGAGATTGCCGGTTGGGACGATTTTCTTCAATGAGAAGTATTCTGTGTCGATCAAGTCAAAGCTGTTGGGCGCAGTCACGGCACGTTTGGTCACATCATCTGTGGTCACCGCGACGTATTGAATCTCAATGCCCGTGTCGGCTTTGAATTTGTCACCAATGGCTTTGTCTTGGTTAACGGCAGTGCCCAAATAACGCAAAACAATTTTTTCTTGAGCGTGAATAGCTGGGAACATACCCGTGGCCAATATGCCAGCGGATCCTTTGAGAAGCGTACGTCTTTGCATAGATGCAGCGTTGGCAAGATCCAATGCGTCAGTGAGTACGTTCTTTTTTGTGGAAGACGAGTCAGACATCAAATAAACTCCTTGAGGGGTGGTGAAACTTCTTGCGAAGAGAGGAAAAATCTTTATGACGAGGCGTTTGCGTGGCGATCAAAATAATGGGCCGACTCTTCAGGCCATGTCAGCTCTACGAGTTGACCCATTTCAAAGGGGCTGGCCACAAAATCAGCCTCTGAGATCAGTACGGAAAATTCCGAATTCATGATGGTGTGACTCACTTTTTCTGGGGCATTCAAGCCAATCAAAATGTGAGTCCCTTGGTATTCAATGTCTGTGATGATGGCACTGCAAAAGCCCGCTGCAGAGGCCTGACCATCTTTTAAAGGGGTCAGCTGAATGTGGTCAGATCTGACAGTAAAAGAGGACTGATCGCTGACAAAGATGTTTCTGCCGCCCATGAAACGAGCAACAAACTCACTGGACGGATGGTTGTAAATGTCTCGTGGGGTGCCTACTTGCTCAATCACACCTTTGTTCATGACCACCATGACATCGGCCAAGGCCATGGCCTCCTCTTGTGAGTGCGTCACGTGCACGAAGGTCAGTCCCAATTCTTTTTGCCACCTTCTGAGCTCGGCACGCATTTGAATTCTTAAAAAGGGATCCAGGGCTGATAAAGGCTCATCGAGCAAGAGAACTTTGGGTTGTGTGATCAAGGCTCTGGCCAAGGCCACGCGCTGTTGTTGACCCCCAGACAGTTCAGAGGGTTTTCTGTTGATGTAGTCACCCATGGCGACGCGTTCTAAAAGGGCGTGGGCTTTTTGCTCGCGCTCAACTTTAGGGACCCCCTTCATTTTGAGACTGAAGGCCACATTTTCCAGCGCACTGAGATGAGGAAACAAGGCAAAACTTTGAAACATCATGGCGGTCCCTCTTTGTGAGGCCGCAAGATCGGTGATGTTCTTGTTCTCTAAAAGAATATCTCCGCTACTGACGCTCTCGTGACCAGCGATCATTCTCAAGGTGGTGCTCTTTCCGCAACCCGAGGGCCCAAGCAAGCAACAATAACTTCCGCTTTCAATGCGCAGATCAATGCCGTCAACAGCAGCTTGTCCCACGCCATAGCTTTTACTCAAAGCAATGAGCTCAATGGCGCAGTGAGGTCGGCTTAATGTATCATTCATGAAATTGTAATGAAGCAAACGACGTGCCATGGTGTATACATTCTTTTGTACCAATTGTGTACATCAAAGCACTTTTATTATGCACAGATTGACGCTTGCCGTCGTTTTTGGTGCGGTAAAAGGCAAGAGGGATGCACTATCATCTGTTTGTGCATGTTTTTGGTGATGATCATCAAAATTGCATGGCTTGTTTTTTGCCTTATGTTGAACATCCCATGTCCATTCATCTCACCCTTAATTTGTTGTGAACACTTTTCAACCCACTGTCCTCAAAAGCTTGGAACACCGTTACCCCTACCGTTCAATTCGTGGGCGCTCTGATTATTTGTGGCCTGGCGAGAAGCGATTGGCTGTTTATTTAGGTTTTAACATCGAACACTTTTCGTTTGCTGAAGGTTTGGGGGCCAATTTAGGGCCGGTCTCAAAGCAGCCCGATGTGCTCAACTATATGTGGCGCGATTACGGCAACCGAGTCGGTGTTTGGCGGTGCTTGGACTTGTTTGATCAATTGGAGATGCCTACAGGGACATTGATCAACACCGCCCTTTATGATTACTGCCCCGAGGTGATCAAGGCCTTTGTGGACAGAGGCGATGAATTGATTGGTCATGGACACTCCAACTCGGAGAGACAATCCGACATGAGCCAAGAAGAGGAGTTAGGGCTTTTAAATTACTGTAAGGATAAAATCAAAAAAGAATCTGGTCAAAATATCACTGGCTGGTTATCTCCTTGGATTTCAGAGTCGTTTGATACGCCAGATTTGTTAGCGCAAGCAAATTACAACTACACATTGAATTGGTGCAACGATGATCAGCCTTTTTTGGTCAAAACCCTTGAATCTGGTTCAATTTGGTCAATACCCTATCCGCAAGAACTCAACGACATTCCTATGATCATTCATAGACAAATGGGTATGGATGAGTTTTCTCAAATGATCATTGATCAGTTTGATGAAATGCTTGATCAAACACGCCATGCAATCACGCCACAATCTTTGGTAATGGGCATCGCTCTTCACCCTTACATTATTGGACAACCATATCGACTAAGGCACTTAAGACAGGCTTTGCAGCACATCGCAAAACACAAACAAGACATTTGGCTGACCACGCCAGGCCAGATATGCTCACACATGAAAACATTGTCCCTTCCTTTGTGAGTTTTGCTGCTAGTTCATTTTTTAGATATAAGAAAGTTCATGATTTATAACTGACAGTCCGTCACAAAGTTTGTGCATCGGGTCTTGGTAAAGGTGGGTAGCAATCATGGTTTTAGCTGCAATCGTGCTGATGAAAGCGGAGACCAAGAGCAGTTACAAAACCCTAAATCTCAAGGGAATGTGTAAAACACTGTGTAATAACTCTCATAAAATGCTTAAATTTTAAGCATGTTGAAATGTAGGAAGTAGGGAAGTATTAACACTAAAGTATGGACCGTATGACTATGGCTCCCCGACCTGGACTCGAACTAGGGACCTGCGGATTAAGTAACCAGCATCCCAAAATTTGATAGCCTCACAGGCGTGTCACCCCAATCACAGTCTTTGGCTGTGATTTTTTTTGCCTTTTTTAAAGCTGTATTTCTGTTTGTTAGGTGCTCAGTTTTAAGATCTTAGAAATCCCCCATAATGGATCTACGCATCAGTTCTTGAGCGTCTAATTTCAACCAACCAAGCAACAATCTACCCACCAAGCTACTCATGCAAATTCCTAAAAACAAATTCAAAGCAGCTTTGCTCCAACACGTTCACCAAAAAGGCTTGTGGACTACGCTTGCGAGTTCGTATTCAACAGAGGCATTGGCCGGGGCTGGGTTTGATTGGATGCTTTTGGATATGGAACACTCACCCAACGAGATGGACACCATTTTGGCGCAGCTGCAAGTCCTTGCGGCCTACCCAGTTAATGCAGTGGTTAGACCCGTCTGGAACGACCCGCTTCTCATTAAGAGACTTCTCGATATTGGGGTTCAAACCCTTTTACTGCCTTATGTTCAAACAGCTGAGGAGGCAGAGCAAGCTGTGCGCTCGATGCGCTATGCCCCGCGGGGGATCAGGGGCGTGAGCTCAGTGACTCGAGCCACTCATTTTGGGCGAGTCAAGGACTACATGAAAGTGTGTGAAGATGAGCTGTGTCTTTTGGTTCAAATTGAAACTCAAAGCGCCCTTGATCATTTGGAGGCAATCGCCAGCGTAGAGGGCGTTGACGGTGTATTTATTGGCCCTGCAGATTTGTCCGCCAGTCTTGGGTTTCCTGGCCAACAAGATCACCCGACCGTCATCCAAACTATTAAAGATGCGATTAAGCGGATACGAGCCTGCGGCAAAGGTGCGGGAATACTAAGCGGGGATAAACCACTGGTTAAGGAATACATCCGCTGCGGCACTACCTTTACGGCGGTGGGCGTAGACGCAGCCCTGCTCGCGCGGGCCGCAGAAGCGTTGGCAAGGGAGTTTTAAGAAAGAATCACGGAGATGGTTAAAGAGATTTCACCAAGTGTCGATTCTATTTTTACCAAGGTTGAGATTTGAGACCACTTGCTTTAAATGGCAGGTGGTTTTTTTTTATTTAATGTCTATTTTGATAACAATTTCTTGAGTCGATGCAATAGGCTTACCGTCCTTTATTGCAGGGAAGAATTTCCAATTCTTTAAGGTATCCAGTAACAATCTATTTAATACAGTACTCTGAGTTGGCTTCACCCATTCAACGGTTACGACTCCGTCAACCCCAATTGAAAACCTTGCAACAGCCTGGGCTTGAAGAGCCTCTTCCCGCAAACTCTCGGGTATTTGAGGCATCGGTCGAAGGAGCGCTCGAGCTGCGCTTTGATTACCCAGGGCCGGCCCCGGTTGAGTGCTTGAGTTAGCGGACTGCTCAGAGTTCGGTTTAGGGTTAGTAGCAGGCAAACCTGAGTCCGCACTTGAAGCACTTTTTACAGTCGGTGTAGTTTCAGGTGCTAGGCTTTGGACAGGCGGCGCAGCGGGCAAGGCCGCTGCAAGTTTGGGTGAGGGAGGCTCAGAAGCTGATCGGGGTGCGAGTTTTGGTGTCGTCGCCTCCTCAACCAACTCTGCTTGCATCTCGCTGGTTTGGGGAGTGCTAGGTGTTGAGTCCTTAAGCCCACCTACTAGCAAAGCAACCATGATTATCCAGATGAGCAAGGCGCTCGGTAAAGTCCAGCGCAAACGCTGGGTTGGATCGTCAAAGCCGTGCATTTGCACTCTGGCACTCAGGTCACGGCTAATCGACATGTTTGACTGCAATTAAGAAGTGCTGCGCTCCGGCTTGTCTTGCCTTTAACATCGCTTGAACGGTGATCCCGTTGGGTGCTGCGCTATCAGCAGAGACGATGACGCTAGCTTGATTGCTCTGTAAGAGGGGTCTCAAAGTCGCCTCTAGGGAATCAAGCGTTACAGCTCTTTTATCCAAAAATATCTGGCTCTCCTTGGTGATGGTGAGGGTTACGGGAGTTTTCGACTTCAAAGGGTCAGCATGACCCTCAGGCAAATTAACAGGCAATGAGTGCAGGTTTTGCATTGAAAGGGATGCGAGCATGAAGGTTGCTAATAAAAAGAACATCACATCGATCATTGGAATAATCTCAATGCGACCTTTTCGAGTGGACCGAGATCTTTTGATTTTCATCTCAAACGGCTCCTGCAACGGTACGCGCTTTTTCTTCGGCCATGCGAATGCTGTCAACTAACCTTGTTCCCAAGCGCTCTAATTCATCCAGTGTCTGTGCTTGCTGCTTAGAGAAATAATTGAACGCAAAAAGAGCAATAATTGCAATGAATAAGCCGATCCCAGTTGCAATCAACGCCTGTGCAACACCGCCCGTGACGCCAGTCGGATCAACGAGTCCGGTGCCACCAAAGAGTTGAAAGGAGTGCATCATACCCGTAATGGTCCCTAATAAGCCAAGCAGTGGAGCTGCAGTGACTATGGTCTCCAGTACCCAAAGGTGCCTGCTCAAAGCTTTCTCTATGAATTGTGACTCATCGTTGGCTCTGGACTCAACCCACCATGCGGGGTGAGATTTGTTTTGTGCAATCACATCTATAAATCTATAGTAATAGTTGTTCGGTCCTAATCGCTTCATTTCCTCATTCAGTGCACTCCACTCAAATTCGTAGTTTTCAATCAAGGCAACAATGGAGGGTGTTATTTTCATGAAACTGTTATAGACGTATACCTTATCCAAGATAATGACCAGCGCAACGATAGCGAGAAGGAAAAGGGGATAAACCACCGCTCCTCCTGCTTTAATGGTCTCTAAGGCTTCGTAGATTTCTTGCATATAGGTGACTCCAAAATGTATTTGAGGTTGTGATGAGGTGTGAATAAAGAACTGTCCGTTTTGTCCGCTCTGTTTGATACTTACGGTTAGGATGGCTACGAGCAATAAGATCGTCCTTTTTAGAACTTCTTCGTGACGCCAAAATAAACTGCTCTTCGCTGTCCGTACTGAGGGGCGTAAACGCCGATACCACTTCCGTCGCGGATCTCATAAATGCGGTCTAGTGCATTGTTGACGACGAGCCTGTACTCAAGCGGGCCGATGCCCGTGGTTTGAATGGTGCGGCTTGCACCCAAATTTAAAACCGAATAGGAGGGGAGTGTCCCAGTGTTGGCAAAGCCCTCCCTTAAGCCACTTGCATAAATCATACTTGCGCTCAACCGAGTCCCCGACCATAAATAAGACATCCCGCTTGATAACGAGTGTGTTTGCTCATGGTCGACACTTATCCAGTTGTTGGCTGCGTAATTCAGTGTTTGTTGATCAAAGAGATATTGACTTGAGATGATGTTCTTTGCAAGACTAACGTTGTCACTGATATTGAGGTAGGCGCTAAAGTTGCCTTCCTTGAAGGAGTTGGTCCATTCAATTCCGTAAATTCGCCCCAAAGCATAATTGAAGGGCGTTAATATTAACGCGGGTCCAAATTGCCCCTCATCCAGTGTGTTTTGAGTGTTTTTAAGGTAAGCATCAATTCCTATTGAATAGTTCTGAGTCACCCTTTGCGTGACGCCCATATCGTAATAGTCGCCGATCTCCGCTTTCACCGAAGAGTTCAATCCGGGTATTGCATTCGTGGTGTAGGCGAAAGTATTTTGAGTACTCGTTGAAACCAACTCATTCGGGGGCGGTGTAAAGTAATGGGAGTAAGCGGCGTGAAGAGTAGTAGACTCCGACTCCTTAAAGACAACTCCGAGCCTAGGGCTTAATTGGCTGGCGTTTACAAAGGCTTGAAAATAATCAAAGCGAAGTCCGTAATTGATGGACAACTTAGAGCTTTGTTGCCAGGCATCTTGAGCGTAAAAACCTATTTGTAAATTGCCGTTTCTGGCGCTATTGTCGGCCACACTATAGGGGCTTCCCGTTACGACTCCGGCCGAAGGGTCCAAAGCATAGACCTGGGACGAATCCTCTGTAGACACATTCTCAAGACGCTCTACCATACCCATCTTAACGGTGTGTGATTCATTCAAAGCGTAGGTGATATCGGTCTGTAGCCCAGTCGTTAAACTGGTTTTAAGGACGTTGGAGGCGACTGCGTTAAAGTACAAATTACCGCTGGTGTCGGGTAGATAATGTTTGGTTGCGTAATTGGTGAAGATTGACGTTTGATAGCTCAACTGACTACTAAGAGAATGCTCAAGTGAGAGGATTAAGAACTGATTTTGCTCAGTTTGCTGATCATTTACATTCAGTGAGTTGATCGCTGCTGGTGTATTTGCACTGTAGGAAATGGTGGACGCGTAGGGGTTTGGAGTTGTAGCGTTGTACAACCTGGAATAGGGGTTGGTTGCCGGGTTAGCGCTGCCCCCCAGCTGTCCTGGACTGTTGGGGATTTGGTAGGTGCCCGAATAAGTCCCGCCCATCAGTGTGAATTTGGTCGTTGCGTCAACAAGGTAGGATAGGTATCCAAATCCTTTGCCTTGATGGGTTGTGTCATGCACAGGGCTTGAGGAGGGCGTAGGGTTCTCAATTCCTACGCTATTCGTTAAAAAAGTGCCCGTCACAAAGTAAGAGAATTCATCCTTCGTTCCACCCAACTGAAAGCTTGGGTTAAGGGTTGCATAGTTGCCAGCAATTAGGCTAAACGATCCGCCGTCCTCTAGTCTATTTTTCGTTCTTATATCAACCACTGCGGCAGTGTTAAATCCGTACTGAGCTGGTAATGCCCCAGTTAAAAGGTCTACGCTTTGAGCAAGCCTTGTATCCAAACTCTGGCCAAATCCGCTCAACCCTTGTGGAAGTATTACGCCGTTAATTTGGTACTGAACGTTGGCATGATCTCCGCGCACATGTATTTGCCCGAACGAGTCATTGATGACCCCCGGTGCGTCCAAAAGTACTTGGTTCAGCGGAGTGCTCTCGCCCTGAGGGAGTTGGTCAATGTCTGCAGCAGAGATGCGGTAAATGCTTCCGCCCGTTTTCGCTGAAACTTCATTTTTTTGAGCAGACTTTAGCTCTGCAAACAAATCAACCTCCAGTGCCTCCTCAGATGCCAATGTAATATCGGCTGTAGCCGGGTGCGCCGGCTCAACGACGCAGATACCGATGGCTGGGGAAAATCCCTTCTTTTGAGCTTCTAAGGCGTAAGTTCCCTGGGGTAAGTCCTTGAATGCATAATGCCCCTGAGCGTTGGTGGCAGTGCTAGAGATGACGAGCCCCTGGGCTGTTTGTAGTTCGATTCTGACATCTGATAGAGCTCGCCCCAGACTGTCTTGGACAGTTCCTTCAACGCCCATTGCAGATGCGCTACCTATAAGCACTGCCCATAGGCTAAGTGAGAGGCTAAACAAATTCAGCGCTCTGACGCAGCGTGTGCATAGGGTGCATGAAGTGCATGAAGTGCTTGAGGCGCTGGAAATTAAGCGTTTTAAAGCCAAAGCAGAATACTTTACGAGTCGCAGTAGACTTACATCATTCGAAATTGTCTTGGAAATCTTCACAATTCATACTCATTTCGGAAGGGCGACGCTTATTCACCGTATGGATTCAAGCGTACCTATGGGAAATAGTGGAAATGTATAAAAACAAATAAATATCTAATAAGATTTTAAAAGCTCAATCAATTATTAGAAATTGATTGAATACAGATCCGCGAATTTGCTTTAATTGAAGATTGGGGGAGCTCTGGATTGATAAATCCAATTGGGTAGTAGCTGCGCCCAGTAAATGGGACGGGGTTGAGTAAGTGCAAAGGAATATCTTGCAAGTAATAGTATAAAAATACTTGCACCAAGGCAAACACCGTACATTAATGCATCAAATAAATTACAGCTTTGCTTTTCCTGGTTCGAGCACTGAACATTTGAATAATTAGAAGTGCCGCATACTTCAGAGGCCAAATAACCGAAATGAGAATCTAATAATTGTTGAAGACCATTTGAATTTTCTAAAGCGTGCTGCGTACTGGGTTCAAATATGGATCCACTTAAAGAGGTGCTGATATGTTGGTCAAGTTGGGTCGGGAGGCGAGTTAAGCCAGAGTGATATAGCCCGTGAGAGAATCCTAAATATTGGGAAGCTAACAAACAAAAGGTTAATGCAAGGACCGAAATCGTCCAAATCGCTTGAGAGCAACTTGAGCGTTTGTCTCTATTCGCCATCAATCTTAGTTTTTGCATGAACTCTTTATGTATTACTCGTTACGAGCCACTAGCTTGGGCGATTAACTATGAGTTTCTGGGTGAAGCAAGGCCCGGTAACGTGATTTTAAATCATAAAGAAATGAGCCGAGCAAACGAATCAATTCATGCGTGTTAGCTTAGCCAAGTTTCTTGAGCATATCTAGTAGCTTGGCCTCGCTAATTTCTCTGAATTGTCCACGTTTGATGCGTAAAAGATGGGCCAGATCCACTTCAAGTAATTGGGCTGCCGCTTCAGGGGCGAGTTGTTTGGCGTTGATGAGCTTGATCAGGTCTTTTACGATTTGAGACTTTCGCTGCATATCAGACGTGTCGTTAACTTCAATTCCCTCGTATACATTAGAACTTGTGATTTCTAAGATGTTTTCTAGTTCCGCGTTCAAAATAACTTTCCTTGTTTTTAGATCACTAGATCGGTAGAACTTGTAAGTCGTCAAGATCTTTGAGTAGCGCATGCCGTCTAGGTAATTACCCCCAATCATATAACGAAAATAGGTTCCATGTCTACAAGCAATTTAATTAATTCAAATTAACGCTCTCTAACCGATTTCAATTGAGCACTTATTGGTTTTTAAATACTCTCGATTGCGTTTCTAAATTTTTCAAATTCAAGGTACTCAGTTTGCTAAAGAGGATTGCTATTGAATATTTATTTTGCAAACCCTGGTTTTATTTTTACTTGTCTATTGCGATTAAAAGTGTGAACAGTTAGCCCATTCTTACTTAACTATAATGATCGCTTTATGTTTAACGAGAAAATCTACCGTGGATCAAAATATTTTTCAACGCCTTTTTCACCGTGTATCTGAGATTTTTTCTTCCTTTTTCCAAGGAAAGTCAAATCATGATTCATCAAGCACCCAGTCCAGCCATGACGCTGTCTCAGGGGGGCACGACTCGCACTCACATGATGATCACTCCCACGATCACAATCACTCTCACGGTGATAGTCTTAGCCATCACGACTCAAACTCTGTTCAATCCCTCTCTTCACTGGATCTGAACTTGTTTCACAAGATCGATACGGTCGTCGGACACGGTAATGAGGCCTTTCCTGGTGCCGACGTTAGCGTTCATTACACAGGCTGGTTAATAGATACCAATGCCCCTGATCTAAAAGGGCAAAAGTTTGACAGCTCCGTAGATAGGGGGCAGACCTTTAATTTTCCACTTGGTCAAGGACATGTAATTCGAGGCTGGGATGAGGGTTTTGCAGGTATGAAAATCGGCGGCAAAAGGACTTTGCTCATACCTCCAGAGATGGGGTATGGCGCCAGAGGAGCAGGAGGCGTCATTCCACCTAATGCAACACTGATGTTCGAAGTGGAGTTGTTTGGCGTTAACTGATGTAAAAGTTCAGGGCTTACTCATTCCAGGGTGAATCAAATAAAAGGATTCACTCTGGAACTACCCATAACGCCCTTAAAGAGCGATCAGTGCTTTAACTGAGTCTTCAACGGCAGAGGCCGTTATTTTGAAGTGTTTATACAGATCACCTGCGGGAGCCGACTCACCAAATGTTGATAGGCCAATTACATGTCCGGCTCTGCCGACGTACTTATGCCAGAAGTCAGGTTGCGCTGCCTCTATTGCAACGGCAGGTAGCTCAGTTGGAATCACACTCTTTTGATACTGCGTAGTTTGTCGATCAAATATATTGGTACAAGGCATGGATACAACGCGAGTTGCTATACCGGCCTGGGCCAAATTTGATTGGGCTTGAATAGCAATAGAGGTCTCAGAGCCAGTGGCTATGATCACTGCTTTTGCGCCCTTCATGTCGTTTAAGACGTACCCACCTTTGCGAATATCAGCCTCAGAGCTGGCTTGATCCAGTAGGCGTGGTAAGTTTTGTCTAGAAAGTGCCAACAGTGAGGGACCGTCCTGTCTTTGTACAGATGCGGCCCAAGCTACCAGTGTCTCAAGTCCATCTGCAGGTCGCCAAACATCTAGACCCGGTATCAAGCGCAGGGAAGGAATATGCTCCACGCTTTGGTGTGTTGGTCCGTCTTCCCCGAGTCCGATGGAGTCATGGGTCATCACATGAATGACTCTAAGCTTCATCAGTGCGGCCATGCGAATTGCATTTCGACTGTAATCGCTGAAGGTGAGGAAGGTGCCTCCATAAGGTATGTACCCACCGTGCAGGGCGACACCGTTCATGATTCCCGCCATACCAAACTCTCTCACCCCGTAGGACATGTGGTTTCCCCACTGATCGCGCTTAGCGGTCTTGCATCCCTTGAAGTTGGTGAGGTTAGAGCCTGTAAGGTCTGCGCTTCCACCGAAGAACTCGGGCACCAAAGGCGCAAGCAGGTCTAACGCGTTTTGGCTTGCTTTGCGAGTAGCAACGGGATCGGCTTTCGCAGCGATAGTTTCGCAAAGTGTTTTTAAGTTGCCCGCAAAAGCATCTCCAAGTAAGCCATTCATTCGGCGATCAAACTCAAGCGCTTTAGCAGGGAAATGAGTGCGGTAGGCATTCATTACTTTTTGCCAGCGCTCCTCATGATGCTTGCCCCGCTCAGTCGCGTCCCAAGAGGCTTTTATTGGTGCGGGGATAACAAATGGTTCATGAGGCCAGTTCAGTGCTGCGCGGGTTGCGGCAACCTCAGCTGCACCTAGTGCAGATCCGTGGACATCATGAGATCCTCCTTTGTTGGGAGCTCCTTTGCCAATGACTGTCTTACAACAAATCAACGTTGGACGACCGTCGTCATGATTTGCTTGGCTTTGTGCTTGTAATATTGCCTGATCAATGGCTTGTGGGTTATGACCGTCAATATGGGGGATCACGTTCCAACCGTAGGCCTCAAAGCGTTTAGGCGTGTCATCGTTGAACCACCCTTCAACATGTCCATCGATTGATATACCGTTGTCATCATAAAGGAATATTAGTTTAGACAGTCTAAGTGTCCCTGCAAGTGAGCAAACCTCATGACTGATGCCCTCCATTAGGCAGCCGTCGCCTAAGAACGCATAAGTGAAGTGGTCCACAATATTTAAGTGTTGACCATCCACTACTTCGTTAAATTCGTCACTGAGCAGTTTCTCGGCGAGGGCCATGCCCACAGCGTTTGCAATTCCCTGTCCAAGCGGGCCAGTTGTCGTCTCAACACCCGGTGTGATTCCAACCTCAGGATGCCCCGGGGTTTTGCTGTGGAGTTGGCGGAACTGTTTTAAGTCATCAATAGATAGATCATAGCCCGTGAGGTGCAAAAGTGCATAAATGAGCATCGATCCATGGCCGTTCGATAGCACGAAGCGGTCACGGTTAGGCCAGTGAGGATTTTTTGGGTTATGACGCAGGTGGCGATTCCAAAGTACTTCTGAAATATCCGCCATTCCCATTGGCGCACCTGGATGCCCCGATTTTGCTTTCTCAACTGCGTCTACAGCCAACATTCGTATTGCGTTAGCCATATCTTTGGCCATTTCAGGGGAGGGGGGCTGCGTCATTTCGGTGAAATCCTGCTAAATAAACGAGATTTTACTTCGGCCTAGTTGCCGGCCATGATTTTTCGGAAAATCAAATCCAGAATTAAGCGGGCTGAAGTTTCATTTGGCGATTGAGAGCCCCGACGGGATGCACATATTCGCGTATTGATGACTGAAAAAGCTCCAAATAGTAATGATTCTCATTTATAATCAGGCCTAATTCACAGGTGTTCAACCTTAAAAGCTCTCAGTCCAGGATTTGTATGTTAACTCTTGACCATGCGATAGCAAATCAGAAATACCGGATATCGCAACTCCATTGTGAGCAAGCCACCCATTCGGACCAGGAAAGAATGCGTCAATTGTTTGAATTGGGGTTTATCAAAGGTGAGTCCGTGATGCTCTTAAGGCGGACTATGCCGGGCTCTGACCCCATGGTTGTTCGTGTTGGGTCTTCTACTTTTGCGCTTAGAAAGGCTGAAGCACGAACCATTGGCGTAGAAATGGTTTCTTCTTAATGCCCGCCTTGGCGGCGTAACGCTGAGCTTAAACATTCAGCAGTTCCATCTCTTATGACCGAATCCATTATTCACTTTCACCCCCACGGGAAATTGGTTGCGTTGGTTGGAAATCCCAACTGCGGAAAAACCGCGCTATTCAATCGGTTGACTGGGGGCAAACAGCATGTCGCTAATTACGCGGGCGTGACCGTAGAGCGTAAGGAGGGGAAATTAACACTCGATCACCAAAAGAGCCTACGTGTCCTTGATCTACCCGGTACCTACAGTCTTTATCCGCGCACGCCGGACGAACGTGTTACGTGTGATGTTTTGCGCGGAGTTGCAAAGGGGGAGAGGAAGCCTGATTTATTGGTCTGCGTTATCGATGCGACCAATCTAAGAATGTGTTTGCGCTTTGTCTTGGCCATCAAAAGAACGGGAATTCCAACAGTAGTTGCTTTGAACATGGTTGATGAGGCCAAAAGTCGGGGTATCGAGATTGATATACCTGCGCTCTCCAGGGAGTTGGGTCTGCAGGTTGTACCAACGGTTGCGATTGCTAAAGGGGGCGACGCCTTATTAAGAGAGTCACTCAGTACTCTATTTGCTGACCTAGTTGCACCAAGAGCCGAGAGTTCCCCCGCTCAACGCAATCTTTCAACAATTGAGGGTGACTCCAACGATTCTCACCCACAGCAACCGCAGCAACCGCAGGATCCAGCAATTCAGTTGCAACAAATTGAAACAGATCACGCGAGAGTTCAAAGTATTTTGCAAAAGCTCGGACTCGATCAAATCGTGCACCACTCGAGCAGCGATCGTCTCGATTCATTTTTGTTGCACCCCGTGTTTGGTCCGCTGGTTTTGTTGTCCATTCTATTTACGGTTTTTCAGGCCATGTTTTCCTGGTCAACTTATCCGATGGATTTGATCAAAGATTTGAATGAATTTTTAAAAGATCAAATTATCAGCACCTTCGCACCTGGTTGGTTGACAAGTTTGGTGGTTGACGGAGTTCTGTCAGGCGCAATGGGCGTGATCACTTTTTTACCTCAGATATTGATATTGTTTTTGTTTATCCTCATCCTCGAAGAATCTGGATACCTTCCTCGGGCCGCTTACCTCTTGGACCGCTTAATGGGTTCTGTAGGACTCTCAGGTCGATCCTTTATTCCACTTCTCTCAAGCTTTGCGTGTGCTATTCCAGGCATTATGGCGATGCGAACCATTCCTAATATGCGGGACAGGTACGTGACGATGCTCATTGCCCCCCTGATGACGTGTTCAGCGAGGTTGCCGGTTTACAGTTTGTTAATAAGTGCTTTTATTCCTCAGCGCACCGTTGGTGGTTACTTTGAGCTCCAAGGGTTGGTGATGTTTGGCCTGTATCTGGCCGGTATTTTTGCAGCACTTTTTGTAGCCTGGATGCTCAAAGTCCTCACTCGCGCAGGTAAACAGACTCGTCCCCTAATGATGGAATTGCCCCGCTACAGGTGGCCCAATCCTTGGAACGTGTTAATTGGTCTTTTACAAAGAGCTGTAATTTTTATTAAACGGGTTGGGGGCAACATACTTTTGTTGACCATTTTGATTTGGTTCTTAGCCAGCTTTCCATTACCAAGTTCCGGAGAGCCCATTCAAATAGAGAATTCGTTTGCGGGAATTTTGGGTGGTTACTTAAGTCAGGTCTTAGGCTCGATCGGTTTCAATTGGCAGATCTGTATTTCTCTGATCCCTGGAATGGTAGCCAGGGAAGTGGCTATCAGCGCACTGGGTACTGTTTATTCCCTAACCTCCATGGGCGAGGACGGGTTGTCTTCAGCACTAGCCCCTATCATTAGTCAGCAGTGGAGTCTTGCCACGGCACTGTCTTTGTTAACTTGGTTTGTTTTTGCGCCTCAGTGTCTATCAACTTTGGCAGTACTGAAGCGAGAGAGCGGTGGGTGGCGAATTCCAATCATCTCGGTGACCTACCTTTTTGGTTTGGCTTATATTTTCAGTTACGCAGTATTTAACCTGACCAATTATTTCTTTAGTCCCGCCTGAAAATTTAACTATTTAACTACCTATTAATTTTTTTCGAATTTAGGTTATTATTTCAAGGGTGCAGGAGCGATAGACAAAAAAACGAAACGTTAACCCTTGTCTGAAGATTTGCCTCAATAATTTGTGCGGCCTAAGGTGCAAAAAGTTAGTTACTTTTAAGATATTCATCTCGGAAATTTAATTCACAATGAAAAATAATTATTTAAAAACCTACAAAATTTTATTGGGCATTTTACTAATGCACTTTGCTCTACTTAGTTTCGCGCTTACGCCGGAGGAGGAGGATCAGAAAAGGATTGCGGACCTTGTGCTCGCTAATCACATCATTGCAGATCAAGGTGTTGTGGACGGTTTTGGGCATATAAGCGTTCGCTCAGTCAAAAATCCAAATCATTATTTCATGTCCCGATCCAGGGCGCCTGCAGCTGTAACGGCCCAAGACATATTGGAATACGATCTAGATGATCACCCTGTCAACCCAAACGGGATGGCCCCCTACGGAGAGCGCTTCATACACAGCGAAATCTATAAAGTTCGACCTGATGTGCAGTCTATTATTCACAGTCATTCGCCCGCCGTTATCCCTTTTAGTGTGAGCGATGTTCCTTTGAGGCCACTGTCAAATACGGCTGGTTTTTTAGTTACGGATATTCCTGTTTTTGAGATTCGTGAGACCGCAGGCGGTGCAACCGATATGTTGGTTAAAAATAAGGACCTTGGCAGTGCATTAGCTAAGAAACTCGGGAACGCAAGCGTTGTATTGATGCGCGGACACGGTATGGCTGTTGTCGGTAAATCCATTAAGGTAGCTGTCTCCCACGCCGTCTACGCAGAACGAAACGCACAAATCCAGCTACAAGCAATTCAGTTGGGTGGAAAAGTAAATTACTACACCGTGGATGAGGGCGTTAACTCTGGAAACTTCATAGACAGTGCTGTCGATAGGCCCTGGGAGATTTGGGCCGAGCAGGCAAGGAACCATGCGATAAAGCCCTAGTTAAAAAACTGGACTCACTAAAAGTTTTTGGCTCACTTGCGCAGGACTTTGTAAACTTCGGAAGGATAAGGTATTGGTGTTACAGCACCAAATCCTTGTGTCGAGAGTGCTGCAGCCGCGCTTGCATACTCTGCCGCACCTTTCAGGTCATCTCCAGCCAACAAGCGGGTTACAAACGCCCCCCCGAATGTGTCACCAGCCCCTGTTGCGTCTCTTGGGTGGCAAGGGTACGCTTGGATACGGTGCCTTTGGTTGGAGTCAGCTATCAATGCTCCTTTATCACCCAGTTTAAGGGCCACTGTTTTTGCACCCAAATTAAGACATAAATCCACTAATTGGTTGGGATCTGTTAAACCCGTTAAGACAGATATGTCATCAAAACTAGGTAAGCAAATATCGGATTTGGATATAAAGTCCATTATGGTAGCCCTTGCTCTTTGAAGGGGCCATAGTTTCAATCGAAGATTGGTGTCAAAGCTGATCATTGCTCCTTTTGATTTTGCCAGTTCGATCGCTTTATGAGCGCTGTCGCAGGCCTCAGTGGAGATTGCAACTGATATGCCAGAGAAATGAAGAAGTCGTGTGTTTTCAATACTTCTAGTCGGTAAAGTATTTGGAGTGATACGACTGGCGGCGGATCCTTTTCTGAAAAAACTAAACTCATGCCCTTTGGCCGTGTGCGTAACAAAGTAGATGGCGGTGTAGGCCTGCTTATCGGTTAGTACCTCTTCATGGTTGATACCCTCTTGGTCCCAAAGCGTTCTGATCATGTCGCTATAAGGGTCATCGCCTAAAGCACCAATCACTGCCACCTTGGCTCCACTGCGCGCACTGGCTATCGCAAAATTAGACGTGTCTCCGCCGAATCCTTGCAGGTAGTTCAGTCCGTTGTTGTCTCCCGTTTGATTGAACTCGACCATAGCTTCACCAAAGGTAACTATATCTAATTGTTTGTTCACTGGCATTGAAATAGTAATAAGAAGAGGGATTTAAAGGATCTGAGTATCAGTCTAATCTAGACCTCATCCCCAGACCATATCTTTTGAAGAGGGTGTAATTTATATCACGGGCTATTTTCATTAAATATAAGCAGGGCAATAGATGGATAACCGCTTCGAGGGTTTACCCTTGTTTGGTCATGGATCAACTTAGACTCAAGCTTCGATCACTCCAAAGTTCGTGGTTTTCTATTGCAATACAGTATTAAAATGCGCCGATTGTTTTAACTTGACCAATAACTATGACCGATACAAATAATACATCTTTTGAAGATGCTATCTACCGTAAAGTAAGCCTTCGATTGATGCCGTTGCTTTTTTTAGCCTACATCGTCGCCTATCTAGACCGTGTTAATGTGGGTTTTGCTAAATTACAGATGCTCAGCGCGCTTAATTTAACCGATGCCATTTACGGATTAGGCGCGGGAATATTTTTCTTTGGGTACTTTATTTTTGAAGTCCCCAGCAATATCTTTCTTCACAAAGTTGGGGCTCGCAAATGGATTTTTAGGATCATGATTTCTTGGGGCGTACTCTCAGGTTGCATGATGTTTGTGACCTCTGCTACTTCTTTTTATATCATGCGCTTTTTGCTAGGTGTAGCTGAGGCCGGATTTTTCCCCGGTATTATTTTATATTTGACCTACTGGTTTCCTGCTCAAAGACGTGGTCGTGCGACATCTATGTTTTTAGCGGCCATCGCGTTTGCAGGAATAATCGGCGGCCCCGTCTCAGGGTGGATCATGAAGATGATGGACGGTACTTACGGACTTCAGGGCTGGCAGTGGCTCTTCGTCATAGAGGCAATTCCAAGCCTTGTAATGGGTTTTGTCATCCTTTACTGCTTAGACGACCGTGTAGCGGATGCTAAGTGGCTTACAGATGAAGAACGCGCTGTTGTTGCTAAAAACATAGAGAAGGATTCAGAGCATAAGGAAGAGTTTTCAATATCTAAAGCTCTAACATCACTCTCAGTTTGGCATATGGCACTTATCTACCTGTGCTTCGTATCTGGCCTATACGGCATCAGCTTTTGGCTTCCTACGATCATTAAGGCCTTTGGCGTTACGGATACCTTTGATGTAGGACTCATCAGCGCAATTCCTTGGACATTCGGAGTTATCGCAATGTTTTTTGCGGCCAAGAGTGCAGATATAAGAAACGAGCGCAGATGGCATGCAATCGGTGCGGGTATTGCTGGAGCGGTTGGACTCAGTTTGAGCGTTGTGTTTCACGACAATACAGTTCTCTCCATGGCCGCACTGACCCTTGGTACGATGGGTATTATGACGTCGTTGCCTCTTTTTTGGGCGCTACCAACCTCCTTCTTAACGGGTACGGCCGCAGCAGCGGGAATCGCACTAATCAACTCTATCGGAAATTTGTCTGGCTTTGGTGCGCCCTACATCATGGGATTGATCAAAGAGGCGACGAAATCCACTGACTCTGGTGTTTACTTGCTGGCGGCGATGATGTTGCTGGGTGCATTTTTGGTGTTCCTGGCTCCAAAACCAAATCAAAATAAATAGCACAAACGATAAAGGCGCTTCGCGCCTTTATTCATTTGGAATTTCTAAATTCTTTTTGTCGCTAATCATTTAACACTGAGGACATCTGCGATGCAAATCTCTAAACGCCTAGAAGGCAAGGTGGTTGTTGTGACCGGAGCCGGAGGAGGGATCGGAGAGGGAATTGCAAAACGCTTGGCACAAGAGGGGGCCAAATTAGTTGTTAATGATATTCGTGCAGACGCGGGCTCAAGGGTGGCCTCGCAGATTCAGGCTCTTGGGGGCGAGGCAGTCTACATTGGTGCAGATGTGACTCAATCAGAGTCAGTGAAGGTATTAATTGACGAAACCCTCAGTCATTTTGGTGACTTAAGTGTCATGGTGAATAACGCTGGTTGGACCCATAAAAACAAGCCCGCGCTAGAAGTCTCTGAAGAGGAGTTCGATAAATGCTTCGCAGTCAATATGAAGAGCATTTACCTAAGTACGGTTCATACAACCCCCGTATTTCGTAGACGCGGTGGCGGAGTCTTCATCAACATTGCTTCCACAGCAGGAGTCAGGCCAAGGCCTGGGCTTAGTTGGTATAACGGCTCCAAGGGGGCGGTCATCGTGACCAGCAAGTCTTTAGCAGCAGAGTTGGGTCCAGACAATATTCGAGTCAACTGTATCAATCCGGTTTTCAACCCTGCTACAGGCTTATCTGAGGAGTTCGCCGGTGGTGAGCTGGACGAGGCCCGTTTGAATAAGTTCTTAGCAACCATCCCTCTTGGGCGATTCTCGACAGCTCTGGATGTGGCAAATGCTGCACTTTATTTGGCCAGCGATGAGGCTGCATTTGTGAGTGGTGTTTGTATAGAGGTTGATGGTGCAAGGTGCGTTTAGTCAAACATCTATTTTTACTGTTAGCATTCTTAAGCACGCTCAGCAGCCCCAGTATTCGAGCCGGGCAGGTCTCCATTGCAGTTGCTGCTAATTTTGCAGGTCCTGCTCAAAAATTAGCGGTAACGTTTGAACAGGAGACAGGAAATAAAGCTGTTGTTTCAATTGGATCCACCGGCAAGTTCTACACTCAAATTAAAAATGGTGCGCCTTTTGAAGTGCTACTGGCTGCAGATGATGAAACCCCGATCCGCCTTGAAGGCGAGGGTTTTGGAGTTGTGAACACAAGGTTCACCTATGCAATTGGCAAACTCGTGTTGTGGAGCAAGCAAGTCGGTATTGTCGACGACAGGGGGGAGGTTTTGAGGAGAGGGGGATTTGAGCATATAGCCATTGCAGATCCCCGCTTGGCTCCATATGGACTCGCTGCAATGCAAGCAATCGGGAAAATGGGGTTGGAAAAACAATTACTCCCCAAAGCGGTGTGGGGGGAAAATATCAGTCAAACATATTTGTATGTTGATTCCCAGGCGGCATCTTTGGGCTTTGTTGCGTTATCTCAGGTCATTCAAGACGGCAAGGTTCGTGAGGGATCTACTTGGTTAGTGCCGCCATCAATGTATTCAATGATTAGGCAAGATGCGATTCTTTTGAGTACTGGAAAGAACAACCCTGCGGCGGATGCTTTTATGCGGTTCATGAGGTCCAAAAAAGCGCAAGAGATTATTCAATCCTTTGGTTACAGCCTGTGATTCGAGCCCATATGGAATCGATCCGGGTATTGTTTTCAAGCCGATGCGTTATTGATAAAATGATGGTAGTATAAATTTATTACAGCACTAACCCCTGTGCTGTGTTAATGGGTTTTAGGTTAAATTAACCTGAGAAAATTGTTCAAACTTATAGGAGATGTCATGAGCGTTACTTTTCAGTTAAACGGTAAGACTGTATCAGCCAAGGCTGAAACGGATACCCCACTTTTGTGGGTGATCAGGGACGAGCTTGGGTTGACGGGTACCAAATTTGGCTGTGGAGCAGCGTTATGCGGCGCATGTACAGTGCAAGTCAACGGTCAAGCAGTTCGCTCTTGCCAAACAACACTTGCCTCAGTATCCGGACAAAAAGTAACAACCATTGAGAGCTTAGGAGTAGATAACAAGCACCCCCTGCAAGTTGCTTGGATTAAACATGAAGTGCCCCAGTGTGGTTATTGTCAATCTGGGCAATTAATGAGCGCTCATGCACTCTTGAGTGTTAACAAGAATCCCACGGATGCTGAAATCGATTCCGCAATGAGTGGGAATGTATGTCGATGCGGTACTTATTCACGCATTAAAGCTGCTATTAAAGAAGCTGCTCAAGTAATGCGTAGTGCGTAAACATATAGCTAAAGGAATAAGACCATGACACAAAATACAACTCTATCAAAGACCGAATCCGCTGACGAAATTGTTGGACTCTCCCGACGCAACCTTCTAAAAGCATCTGTTTTAACAACAGGTGGACTTTTAATGGGTGTTTCCCTGCCTTCTTCTAACGTTGCCGAGGCGGCGGGACTTCTTCACACTCCTAATGCATGGGTTCATATTGCAGATAACAATACCATCACACTTATTTCTGCCCGCTCAGAGATGGGCCAAGGTGTTTACACCTCCATGCCGATGCTGATTGCTGAGGAACTAAATGTTGATTTGAAGAAAGTCAAAGTTGCCTTTGCCCCTCCAGACGCCAAGGTCTATATCAACTCACTCCTAGGTGTTCAGGTCACGGGTGGATCTACATCTGTTCGAGACGGATGGGAGAAATTACGTATCGCTGGCGCACAAGTTCGTGAGATGCTCTTAGCGGCTGCTGCGGCCAAGTGGAATGTACCTGTGGCTCAGTTAACTGCGAATGACGGCGTAGTGACAGGACCCGGTGGGAAACGCGCTACCTACGGACAATTGGCAGATGCTGCTTCAAAGCTCCCAGTACCCGAGAAACCATTCATTAAAGATCCCAAGGACTTTAAGATCGTAGGCAAGTCCACCCCAAGACTGGACACGCCGGCTAAGACGAACGGAACAGCGGAGTTTGGAATTGATGTTGTGTTACCAGGCATGGTTTACGCAGCCCTTGAACAGTGCCCCGTCATTGGCGGAAAAGTAAAGAGTTTTGATGCAACTGCCGCCAAGAATATGCCAGGGGTTGTTGCTGTGGTTCAAATTCCAGACGGTGTCGCAGTTGTTGCAGACACCTGGTGGCGTGCCAACAAGGCCAGAAAAGCACTAAGCATCGTTTGGGACGAGGGTGCAGGCGCAAAATTGGACAGCAAGTCCATGATGAATGCCACTCGCGCAGCTTCTGTATCTGGGAAAGCATTAGGAGCTCAAACTGTTGGAAAACCACTTGAAGTCATTGCTGCTTCAAAGCAGGTAGTAAGGGCAGAGTACACCACTCAGTTACTTTCTCACTCTCCACTTGAGCCAATGAACTTTACTGCGTCCTACAAAAAAGGTAAAGTCCAGCTCATTGGCCCAACACAGTGGCAAGACGGTGCACAGAACACTGTTGCTGAGATCCTAGGCATTAAGCCAGAGAACGTCTCTTTGCGCACCACTTTCCTAGGTGGTGGATTTGGTCGACGCATTGATCTGGACTTCATTGTTCAAGCAGCGCAAATTTCCAAAGCGGTTAATAAACCCGTTAAATTGCTTTGGACGCGTGAAGATGATATGACGCATGACTTTTACCGTCCTCATTCAGTCAACACTGTTGTGGCAGCGGTCGACGCCCAGGGTAAACCCAGCGCGTTGACTCACCGCGTGACCTCGCAGTCTGTGACCGGTCGTTTGTTTGGCTTGCCCGAAGGCGACGCAGATCCCTTTATGGCAGAGGCACTCGCTTCTCCTTATCAAATCCCTGCAACTCAGTACGACCAGGTTAAATATGACGCTGGTTTAAGGGTGGGATACTGGCGTTCCGTGAGCCATTTAATGAATACCTTTGCCAACGAGAGTTTCATAGATGAGCTTGCCAAAGGAGCCAATGCAGATCCACTTGCTTATCGTCTCTCTATGCTCACGGATAAGCCTAGATTTGCCAACGTGCTCAAAACAGCAGCAGAGAAAGCAGGCTGGGGTAAGCCTTTGCCCAAAGGTCGTTCCCTGGGTCTGGCTTTGATGGAGGGTTATGACACCTTTATGGCACAAGTTGCTGAGGTCTCTATTCAAGATGACGGTAATGTGAAGGTGCATAAAGTCACTGCAGTTGCTGATTTGGGCTATATGGTTAACCCAGATACAGTTGAGGCACAGATCCAATCGGGTATCGTTTTTGGGATGGGAGCCGCTCTCATGCAAGAGATAACTGTCAAGGACGGTCGTGTTCAGCAGACCAACTTCCATCAGTTCCCTTTGGTGCGCATGAATCAATCTCCTGCGTTTGACATTACGCTTGTGAAGAGCACAGAGAAGCCTGGCGGTATCGGTGAGCCCGCAACTGCGCTTATTGGCCCTGCTATTGCAAATGCTGTGGCGGCTTTAACAGGCAAGCGAGTGCGTCAATTGCCAATCACAGCTGGGGCCATCCAAAGCGCATAGGTCAACTTATCGAGGCTTAAAGCAACTAAGCTTTGGATGAATTGAAAAAGACCTTTACCACCTACTCTCAATGATGGAGGTGGTTTAAAGGTCTTTTTTTTGCTCATTTTTTTAAGAGAGTCTCTTGCATGAGGTCGCTAGACTAAGTGCGTGTAAAAACTTAAATCGACCTACGCACCGATCGCTCACAACTTACAGTTCTTTTAAATGAACAAGAAACTCAAATTAATATTGTTTGATTTGGACGGTACCTTGATTGAAACCGTTCATGAGATTGCAGATGCGACTAACGATACGCTCAGGGCATTGGACTTGGTTGAGGTGTCAGAGTCTCAGGTTCGAGACTGGATTGGGCACGGTACGCGAGAGCTCCTGATCAGTGCGTTAGCCTGTATCAAGCAATGCCCCATTGGACAAATCCGTGAATGGTCCCAATTGCAACAGGTATTTGAACTCTTTGATCATTTTTACTTGGCACGCTGCGGCACACATAGTTATCTTTACGCTGATGTCTTTGATGTACTCGGTCAATTAAAGAGTGCAGGCATCAAGATGGCCGTGGTCACCAATAAAGAATCTAGGTTCACCCAGGCCGTTATAAAGGCGCATCACTTAGAGAGCTATTTTGATGTGGTTATATCCGGGGATACGCTTGGTTCCAAAAAACCAGATCCACAAGGCATTAATTTATGCTTACAGACTTTAGGAGTGCAGCCCGATGAGGCTATTTTTATAGGTGACTCATCTGTTGATGCGAAGACGGCTCAAAATGCAGGTCTGCGGGTTTGGCTCATGCCTTACGGCTACAACATGGGCGCACCATTAGAGGATTCAAAACCAAACCATATCGCCAAAGGTTTTAAAGAGATCGTAGAGCTGCTTGGGTAATCAGGGGGTGCCCCTGCGCTTATTTAACCATTCGGTAGCCAACACCGGTTTCTGTCAAAAAATGCTTGGGTTGGGTAGGGTCGATCTCAAGTTTTTGTCTCAAATGCCCCATGTATATCCTGAGGTAATGACTTTGCTCAGAAGCTGCTGTGCCCCAAACTTGAGTGAGTATTTGTCGGTGTGTTAAGACACGACTCACGTTTTGAATCAGTACTGTGAGTAGTCGGTACTCTATGGGCGTCAAATGAATCTGGGTATCATTTCTTTTCACAAACCGAGCACGGAAATCAACCTCAACCTCGCCGAATTTAAAAACGCTCTCAATCTCGCTGGGCTCCGTGTTTTTTGCTTCACTTTGCTGTGGACGATTTCGGGGTCGCCTTAGATTGGCTCTTGAGCGTGCGAGTAACTCGCCAATTCCAAAGGGCTTGGTCATATAGTCATCCGCACCAGCGTCAAGTGCTTCTATCTTGTCAGTCTCATCGACTCTTGCAGATAGGACAATAATGGGGACCTGTGACCAAGACCTAACTTCCCTGATGAGGTTGATGCCCGAGCCGTCGGGCAATCCTAAATCCACGATGAGTAAATCGGGTTCACGTGTACCTGCATCAATGACAGCGCGTCTCATAGTGTTTACCTCAAACACAGACCACCCCTCGTTCTCCAAAGCTGAACGCACCAGTCGTCTGATTTGTGGATCGTCTTCTACAAGAAGTGCTACAGGCATAGTGCGAAGGCCTTGCTAAGACTAATGGATTAGGTCAGTGGGAGGATTAGGCTGAGATTCAAGGGGGAGGTTGATGGTGAAGATAGCACCCTTGTCGCTCGCATTCTTAGCCGTAATTGTACCGTCGTGTGCTTCGACAATGGCTTTAACGATAGACAATCCTAAGCCCACCCCGCGAGTTGAGGATTCAGTTTGGCCTCTTGTGAATTTTTCAAATAAGAAATTATCTTTTCCATTCTTCGGTCCAGACAGGCCAGGGCCATAATCACGTACGTAGATGGTGAAATGATCATCAGTGATATGCGCGTTGATAACGATCTTCGTGTCAACAGTATGGGGTTT
>CAJAYT010000019.1 GCA_903949285.1 uncultured Burkholderiales bacterium | reverse complement strand
GGATGTAGACGCAGGCCGAATCGCAAGTGAGGGAGCTAGCATTGAGGAGGTGGGATGGGAGCTATTTCGCTTGATGCTGGACGTGGCGAGCGGCAAAAAGACGTGGGCTGAGCAGTGGAAACTTCACAACGCATTGGTCCTATTTAATCCCGCTCCAGTCACTTGAACTTAAATCACGTGAACTTAAATCACGTGAACTTCAATCACTTGATCCTAAAACCAAGCTCAATCAATACGTTTACAACTAACCCCCTTTCTCTTCCTCTCTTCCTCTCGTCCTCTCTTCTTCTTGGATTGCAAGACTGCAAAATGGCAAATAGAAAAAAAACACCTGAAGAACTCCGCTCCCACCGCTGGTACGGCGTCAAAGATCTGCGCTCCTTCGGTCACCGCTCCCGAACCGCGCAAATGGGCTACCACAAGAGCGATTACGCTGGCAAACCCGTTATTGCGATCATCAACACTTGGAGTGATATCAACCCGTGCCACACCCACTTTAAACAGCGCGTTGAAGAGGTCAAGCGCGGTATTTGGCAAGCCGGGGGGTTCCCAGTCGAGATGCCGGCGATATCTTTGTCCGAGCCTTTTCAAAAACCAACCACCATGCTTTACCGCAACTTACTGGCGATGGAGACTGAGGAGTTACTGCGCTCCTATCCAGCTGATGGTTGTGTGCTCATGGGTGGGTGCGATAAAACCACCCCCGCACTGATCATGGGGGCGTTCTCGATGAACTTGCCCACCATCTTTGTACCCGCGGGTCCCATGCTAAGGGGGGACTTTCGCGGAGGCTTCCTCGGCAGTGGGAGCGATACCTGGAAATACTGGGCAGAGCTTAGAGCGGGAAATATCACCGAGTCCGATTGGCAGGGCGTAGAGGACGGTATTGCCAGAAGTCCTGGTCACTGCATGACCATGGGCACTGCAAGCACCATGACCAGCGCAGCGGAGGTGCTTGGGCTCACTCTCCCGGGTGCAGCCTCCATTCCAGCCCCCGACTCGAGGCACGCTCAAATGGCAACGCTCACTGGCAAGCGAGTTGTGGATATGGTGTGGGAGGACTTAAAACCGCTTGACTTCGTCTGTGAGGCTTCATTTGACAACGCCATCAGAGCCGTGCTCGCACTTGGAGGATCTACCAACTCCTTGGTTCATTTGATCGCCATGGCCAAGCGAGCGGGCGTTCATTTAAGCATAGACCGGTTTGATGAATTGGCAAGAACCACTCCGGTGATCGCAAATCTGCGTCCAAGTGGGAAATATTTGATGGAGGATTTTTACTACGCAGGTGGTCTAAGAGGACTGCTCTCCAACATCAAAGATTTGCTGAATCTGGATCTACTCAGTGTGAATGGTCAGACCTTAGGCGCAAATATAGAGGGTGCAAAAGTATTTAACGATGATGTGATCCGCAGCCAAGAGACTGCGCTCCTCAAGAACGATGGACTGGCAGTGTTGAAGGGGAATCTCGCGCCTAACGGCGCAATCATCAAACCAGCCGCTATGGAGCAGCACCTGAGAAAGCACACGGGTCCTGCTGTCGTATTCAAAGATTACAACGATCTGAATGAGCGCATTGACAGTGAGAGTTTAGACATTCACAAAGACAGTGTGATTGTGCTCCAAAGTGCAGGCCCTCAGGGTGCACCGGGCATGCCCGAGTGGGGCCAACTCCCTATTCCTCAAAAACTACTCAAAGCAGGTGTACGGGACATGGTTCGTATCAGTGATGCCAGAATGAGCGGCACCAGCTACGGGGCCTGTGTCTTGCACGTCACGCCGGAGTCACATGTTGGGGGGCCACTTGCGTTGGTGAAAGACGGTGACCTGATCAGCTTGGACGTTCAGGCAAGAACCATCAATGTCCTCATCTCTGAGGCTGAGATGAGTGCGCGCAGGGCTGCTTGGAGCCCGCCAGCTCCTAAATTTACGCGTGGATACGGAACGCTTTACCTCAAGCATATTCAACAAGCTGACAAGGGATGTGATTTTGATTTCCTAGAACCTGAGGATTTGCAGGGTACACACGGCGATCCAGAAATTCACTAATGACAAATCAATTCAAATAAAGACAATGACTACTCCAACAAGGCAAAACACATGAACCAAAGACGTCGCTTTTTAAAACACACCCTTACCCCAACCGCTCTCAGCTTATTGGGGGCGACGCTTGGAAACTCTTTATTAGGAAATTTTGCTTTAGCAGAAACCGCACCCTGGCCCAGCAAGCCAATCAATTACTTGGTACCCTTCCCTGCGGGCGGATCTACCGATATCTTGGCGCGCCTACTTGCACAACGCCTGGGGCCAGTGCTTGGAACCACCATCGTCATTGATAACAAAGCAGGCGCAGGCGGGAGCGTGGGCTCTGAAATAGCCTCACGCGCTGCGCCGGATGGCTACACGTTGCTTGGTGGCACGGTTAGCTCACACGCGATCAATGTGAGCCTTTACCCCAAGATTGGCTATGACCCCCTTAAATCGTTCTCACCTGTCGTGCTCTTTGGCACCAACCCGGTGATGCTTGTCGTTGCGGCAAACAGTCCCCTCAAAACACTGAAAGATCTCATAGATGCGGCCCAGAAAAATCCCCTCAAACTGAGCGGCGCCTCTGCAGGCAACGGCACCTCCCAGCACCTATCGCTGGAGCTCTTGGGTTTTAAATCACACGTGCAGTTCACGCACATCCCCTACAAGGGAAGTAGTCCAGCGATTCAAGATGTCATGAGCGGTCAGGTTGACTTTATGCTGGACACGTCGCTTGTCGCTGGACCTCACATACAAAGCGGGAAATTAAGAGCACTTGGCGTTAGTTCTTTGAAGCGCTTAGAGAACTTCCCCGAAGTCCCAACCATCGCGGAGTCCGGTATTGCTGGCTTACAAGGTTATGAGGTCCTGTCTTGGCAGGCTTTGTTTGTGCCCACTGGCACACCGCAACCCATTATTCAACGCCTGCACACAGAGAGTATGAAAATACTCCAAACACCAGAGGTTCTGGATCGTCTCAAAGGACTCGGGATCATGCCCTCGAACATGACGCCTGAGCAAATCAAAGCGTTCCAAAAATTAGAGATCGATAAATGGGCTGAAGTCATCAAGCTTGCCAACATCAAGCTTGAATAAGAAGCCCATCACTTACAAATCCTTCCAAGATTAAAGTTCATAAATTTTTGATTTAGCAGCCCCCTAAAACTCCCAATGAAAACATTACTCACCCCAGAGCACTCCTTACCTGAGGACTTGCACCAAGCACTCTTGGTCGTTAAAGTTTGGATACCCGGCAAAGGAGCGGTGCTGGGCAAAATGACACCCGATACTGTTATCGATCTGTCCAGCGTTGCACTGACATCGAGTGAACTCTTTGAGCGAGAGGACCTCGTGTCTTGTGTTCGCAGTGCAACTGAACCCGTGCTGTGCAACACCCACGAGGTGCTTGCCAACTCACACCACAAGTACAAAAACCCGAATCTTCCCTACTTAATGGCGCCTAATGATCTACAAGCCATCAAAGCTGCTGGGGTGACGTTTGTACAAAGTATGCTTGAGCGCGTCATCGAGGAGCAGGCCAGGGGCGACGCGACCAAAGCACAAGCTGTGCGACTCGCTGTCACATCGGTGATTGGGGATAATTTATCGAAGGTTGTACCCGGTTCTCCTTCAGCACTTGCCTTAAAAGAGGTACTCATCAAAGAGGGCGTTTGGTCCCAGTACTTAGAGGTCGGTATAGGCGAGGACGCTGAAATATTCACTAAATCCCAGCCCATGAGCGCTGTCGGTACGGGGGCAGAAATAGGCATTCACCCCAAAAGTGAATGGAACAATCCGGAGCCTGAAATTGTCTTGGTCGTCAACAGCCGAGGTGAGACGCTCGGTGCAACACTGGGTAACGACGTTAATTTAAGGGACTTTGAAGGCCGCAGCGCACTGCTCCTTGGCAAAGCAAAGGACAACAACGGCTCATGTGCCATAGGCCCTTGTATCCGTCTATTTGATGAGAACTTTAGCGTAGCGGATGTAAGAGTGTGCGAGTTGGAGCTAGAAATCAGGGGCCAAGACGGCTTTACTTTAAAGGGCTCCAGTGCGCTCTCTAAAATCAGTCGCGATCCACTGGATTTGGTCACGCAGGCCATCAACTCCAACCATCAGTATCCCGATGGTTTGGTGCTTTTTTTGGGGACCATGTTTGCGCCGACCCAGGACCGCCCTGCTCCTGGTAAGCCCAGTGGAGAGGGTTTCACCCACATGGTGGGTGACTCGGTTCGCATATCCACCCCGAAGTTAGGTACTTTAATTAACCGGGTGAATACGACCGATAAGGTTCCACCTTGGACTTATGGTGTGAGCGCTTTGATGCGAGATATTTACAAAGCAAATTAGACAGCCGCTATTAAATTGGCAATCCAACCAAGTCGTGGCCCTGTGTTCCTACGATTTGGACGCGCGTGAATTCACCCACTCTTAAAGTCTTACTGATTTTTTGAGGCGGCAAGAGATGCACCACTCCGTCGATCTCGGGCGCATCAGCGTAACTCCTGCCGACGCCGCCCCGTCGTCCAAGCGCTACGGCTTGGTCCACCAAGACTTGCATGGTGGTACCCACTCTTTTCTCAAGCTTTTTAACTGAGATGGCCTCAGCAACTTTCATAAAGCGGTCGCGTCTTGACTCACGCAGTGCTTGGTCCAGCATGCCGGGTATGTCGTTGGCTTTAGCGCCCTCAACTGGGCTGTATGCAAAACAACCGACACGGTCGAGCTGCGCCTCCTCAAGAAAGTCCAACAGATGTTGGAACTCTTCTTCAGTCTCTCCTGGGAAGCCTGCAATAAAGGTGCTTCGAATGACAATCTCAGGGCACATCTCCCTCCAAGCCTTGATTCTTTCTATGTTTTTCTCACCGTCTGCGGGTCGCTTCATTCTTTTCAAGACAGCGGGGTGACTGTGCTGAAAAGGCACATCCAAATAAGGCAACACGCGTCCCGTTGCCATGAGAGGGATCAACTCGTCAACGCTTGGATAGGGATAGACATAATGCAAGCGCACCCAAGCGCTGTGTTTTTCGGCAATCTCAGCCAGTGCCTGGGTCAGCTCCAGCGTTCTGCTCTTAATCGGCTTACCGTCCCAAAATCCAGTTCTATAACGAATATCTACCCCATAAGCAGAGGTATCTTGGCTGATCACCAAAAGCTCCTTGACGCCTGACTCAAACAAAGCCTCAGCCTCCACCAAAATATCCCCGATGGGACGGGAAACCAAGTCCCCTCGCATGGAGGGGATGATACAAAAGGTGCAGCGGTGGTTACAGCCCTCACTGATCTTTAGGTAAGCAAAATGCTTAGGGGTCAGCTTTATGCCTGCCGCTGAAATGGTTTGAGGCACAAGATCAGTATAGGGATCGTGGCGTTTGGGCAAATGCTTGTGCACCGCATCCATCACCTCTTGGGTCGCGTGAGGTCCAGTCACAGCAAGGACTCTTGGGTGAATGCTTTGAACCAAGTTATTGCCGCTACCGTCCGATTTCGCGCCCAAACAGCCCGTCACAATGACCTTGCCGTTCTCGGCCAACGCCTCCCCTATGGTGTCTAAGCTTTCTTTGACAGCGTCATCAATGAAGCCGCAGGTGTTCACGATCACCAGATCCGCGCCAGCGTAGGATTTTGAGGTTTGGTAGCCCTCTGCGCTCAGTTGCGTGAGAATCAACTCAGAATCGGTCAGCGCTTTGGGGCAGCCCAGACTGACAAAGCCAACTTGGGGGG
>CAJAYT010000018.1 GCA_903949285.1 uncultured Burkholderiales bacterium | reverse complement strand
TGCTTCACTCGCTGCAGGCGTTTATTTGTTTAAACCCAGTTTAAGTGAATTGAACTCCTTGAGCCCTACGACGTTAAAAGGAAGGAGCGATTATGTCCACTTTTGTCAATCGCTGATCGAGCAAAAGAAAGCCGAAGTTATTGCTTTAACTCTTGGTGAGGAAGGTGCAGTGTTGGTAACTCAAAGTCAATCTTGGTACGCTCCCCCTATTCAAGTTGAAGTTAAAACAACTATTGGTGCGGGAGATAGTTTTGTGGGTGCCATGACATGGAGTATGTTACAGGGACATGACGTTCTAAGGTCTTTTGCGTACGCAATGGCTGGGGGAGCTAGTGCGCTGCTCAATACCGGCACTTCCCTTTGTCAGCCTTTAGAAGTATATGACCTGGTGGATAAAGTTGAAATAATTTCATTTTCAACAAAAGAGTAATAGTAAGCTGGCTTTTAGAATTCGGATCTGAGGAGATGCTAATTAAAAGCTAATATAAATAGAAATCAGAAAATCACTGGACTGAATTTTTTATTATTCGTTTTTATTACACGTAATGTATTCGGAGCTTTACGCTGTCTGAAAATGAAACATCAGTGCATATCTAAAAAACTGATTAATTGTTGAGACTTATAGACTTTGTGAGCCAGGGTTTGTTATCAGCAGTATTTTTCTCCCAAGAACGAATCTGTTCCATTTCTTTTAAGGTCAGACCAATATCATCTAGCCCGTTTATTAACATGAATCGCTCATTTTCATTCATTTTGAACTGAAGGATTTCCAATCCATCAGCGTCAATCAACTGGCAACTGTTCAAGTCAACACTAATTTCTTCAGGTATCTCATTTAAAGCAAGTTTTTGTATCAACAGTGCCATCGATTCAGCAGACAAAGTGATGGGTAGTAGCCCATTTTTTAGACAGTTTTCTCTGAACAATTCTGCAAAGCTTAAGCCGATGAGGCATTTAAAACCAAAATCTTGTAATGCCCATACGGCATGCTCCCTTGAGCTACCGCAACCAAAATTCTGACCGACTAACAAAATTTGAGATCCTTTGAAGCGCGGATCCTCTAAGGGGAAGTTGGATTTAATCTCATTTTTAGGTGTTCTTCGTAAAAAAGCAAACAGGCCGTATCCAAGATCTGCGTTGACATCCCTCAAATACTGAGAGGGAATGATTTGATCTGTATTGATGTCATTGTCAGTTACCGGAGTGACTGTGCTGGTCAGAGTTGTGAAAGCTTGCAAGTTCAACGCTCCTTAGCGGGTAAGAAATCTCTAGCGTCGACAATATGTCCCGCCAATGCAGCAGCTGCAGCCATTTGAGGGCTAGCAAGGTGCGTTCTTACACCTCTGCCTTGTCTGTTCTCAAAATTTCGATTAGATGTCGATACGCATCTTTCCCCCATTTGACCCACTTCACCGTTAGCTCCAGCGCACATGGAGCATCCAGATTTATGCCATTCAAATCCAGCGTTTTTAAAAATAATATCAAGACCCTCCGACTCAGCTTGCTCTTTCGTCGCAGTTGACCCAGGAACGATTAAAGCCTTCACGTGGCTTGCAACTTGTTTGCCCTCGACCAGTTGAGCAACTTCTCGCAGATCATTGATCCTGCTATTTGAACAAGAACCAATAAAAACACGGTTGATATTAAGACCCCTTAGATCCTGACCTGCACTTAAACCCATATAGTTCATCGCTTTGATAGACTGCGCATACGCCTGATCTTGCGTAGCAGTGGTGCTGGGTACTAAGGCACCAATATCCAATACTTGCGAGGGATCCGTACCCCAGGTGATTTGTGGTCCCACGTTAGAGCACTCAATGGTATGCTCTTTGTCAAACTGACTGTTTCCATCTGATTTGAGTGTTTCCCAGTACTTTAGGACTTCGTTCAAGTGATCTCTTGTTGGTGTTTGACTTCGGTTTGTGCACCAATCTATAGTTTTCTGATCCGGAGCTATGATGCACGTCCTGCAACTCCATTCGATACTCATGTTGCAAAGGGTCATTCTCTCTTCAACACTCATTTGATCAATAACGGGACCTGCAAACTCAACAGCATACCCCTTACCTGCATCTACACCCAATAGCCCAATTATTTTCAGCGCAATATCCTTTGCGCCCACGCCCCGCATTAATGTGCCAGTTAGATTGATTCGCATTTGCTTGGGCTTATTGAGCACCATAGTTTGAGTCACCAAGATGTGCTCAAGCTCAGACGTACCGCACCCAAATGCCAAACACCCAATGGCACCGACTGTCGATGCATGACTATCAGGGCAGGCTAAGGTAAATCCTGGCAAGGCCAACCCCAACTCCGGTGATACGACATGCACTATCCCGTGCTCTTTAGAATGAACATCAATCAGTTGGAGCCCGTAATTTTTGGCGTGTTCACTGGTGATTTTGATGTGTTCAGATATCAGCTCGAGACCCTCGCGCGTTGGTACGGTGTGATCTTGAACGATGATAGTTAAATCTTTTCGGTGAATCTGATGCTTTGACTTTGATAGTCTAGAAAAAGCGTGGGGAACGTGTAACTCATGAATTACATGTCGATCTATATAAAGGAGTTCTTTCCCATCTGATCGAAAACCAACGGAGTGGTTGTTCCAAATTTTGTCAAATATCGTCTTGCTTGTCATCTTAGATCAGGAGCTCTTTGGTAGCTCAGTCTTGGGTTGGATTGTGTAAATAGTGATCCTCTACGTCTAGCCAGCGCTGAAGTTCAAGAACTTGGTTGTATTCGTCAAAAGACGCCATTTTTGACTTTACAGTCGAAGTGTTACCGTCCTTGTGCAGCGCGCTAAATACCTCCTTTAACGCACGCACTACTGCAAACCTGGCAATACCAGCATGCATAGCCAATGTACACCCAACCTCAGTTAAGAGCTCATCAGTTAATTCAGTCGTAGGTGGTGTTTCTTGAATAACCGCAACCAGTGGAGCCTTGACAACGGAGGCCACATATTGGAGCTCTTGAGGTGTGTTGGCACCCATGACAAGTGCTGCGTCGGCGCCTGCCTCAATATAAGAGCGTGCTCTGAGGGTTGCCTCCTCTAATCCAAACATGGACTTTGCATCTGTGCGAGCAATAATCATAAACTCTTTGGACTGCCTGGCCTCAATTGCAGCTTTTAATTTAATCAGTTGCTCGTCCTTTGGGATGACTGGAATTCCGTTTGGGAGTAGCCCACACCGTTTTGGGGTGACTTGGTCCTCGATATAAATACCCGAAATTCCAAACGCCTCATACTCACGAACCGTACGAATGACATTCATGACACCTCCGTAACCGGTATCTGCATCACAAAGCAGTGGAACAGAAAGACTCTGTGCAACGCGACTTGCGTGTTGCACACTCTCGTGCATACCTAATATGCCCAAGTCAGGCAATCCAAGCAAACTCGCTGAAACAGCATTTCCAGAAAATGCAATTGCTGGGAATCCAGCTTGTTCAGCAATCTTTGCTGATAAGCCGTCATAAACGCAGGGGATTCTGGTCAGTGAGTTCCCGTATATAAAGGGACGAAGGCTTGAGGGAGTTTTCTTAAAGTTAAGAGACATAAACATTTAATTTAAATCAACGTAGAATTGCAATATACACCATTACGGCGCGCGTTTGTAAACGCCATCCCTCATTGCACCTTCAATTTATGACATTCATTTGCAACGGAATCATTCGCTCCTTCTACCAGTCCAGAAAGTTGATAGGTCTATTCACTGTATTGGGACTTATAACGCTTTGCACCTACTCGGCCCCAACACTTGCCGAGTCAAACTCACAACCCTCCACGCCCCAGAGCGCTACTTTTCCTAATAAGCCGGTGCGTTGGATTGTTCCGACAGGTGCGGGGGGTGGTACGGACTTGGCGGCAAGGCTGTTTGCACAAATTGCGACAGAGAGTTGGCATCAATCTGTTGTTGTTGACAACAAACCTGGGGCGTCGGGGATGATTGGACTTGATAGTCTCGCCAATTCTCCCGCTGACGGATACACACTGGGATTCATTAGTGTTTCCCAGTTTATTGATTCAATTTTGCTGCAAAAGTATTCCTTTGATTCGAGTAAGGACTTTACTCCCATCTCCTTGGTAGCTACATCTCCGATGGTGCTACTCACGCATCCTGATTCAGGATTCTCCTCTGTCAAGGAGTTGATTGAATATGCAAAAGCTCACCCAAGTGAGCTCAGCTATTCCTCAGGAGGGAGTGGTGGGTTAACTCACCTGTGCATGGAGGTTTTCCTTCGCAAAGCAAAGATTTCAGCGGTGCACATACCTTATAAAGGAACAGGGCCTGCCATCATAGATTTGCTTGCCGGGCGTGTACAGATGACATTTTCAACCCTGCCCGCTGCAATGCAGTACATAAAAACAGGGCGACTAAAGGCCATAGGAATAGCCTCAAATGTAAGATCTCCCCTCGCGCTCGATATCAAAACGTTCAAGGAGCAAGAGGTCAACGGTGTCGTATTTGGTAACTGGTATGGGCTGATTGGACCTAAGAATATGCCTCCAGCAGTGGTTCAAAAGATCTCAAGCTCACTAAACACTTCGGCAAAGGTGATTGAGAATAAGAAAAAAATCGCTACCGACGGAATCGAGTCAGTGGGTAACTCATCTGCTCAATTCGTTAACTTCTTGGAATTCGAACGCAATCAGTGGATTAGTATTTCTAAGGACGTCGATTTTAAGAAGCAAGATTAAGTTCATATTAAATGGAATGCCGTAAACGGTTTATTTTCACTATTAAACTCCAATGACTTGGCGGTTAACTCTAAGAGTTCGTAGTTCAGGTAAGTGCTTGAACTGAAATTTGCAGTGGCCAAGGATATTTCCCTGGTTGCATGCCCGCTCTGAGTTTAAAGCGAAAACCAAGTTCATATCGAGCGCCCGGTGGGAAAAGACCTCTTTGCACGATAGTCCCTCCCGATTCGTCAAGATGAGCCGCAGCTCCGATACCACCCACCTCAACAGATTCAAACAAATTACCTATTGGGTAAAAATTCACTAAAAATCCGTATTGACTATTCGTCAACACTGAGAAACGAAGTGCAGAGGGAATATCGATATAGCCACGCAAAACGTCTTTTTCAGTAACAATCAAATTTGTTTCTTGATAGGCTACTTGAAGTTTTGCGCTCGCTACAACATTTACGGACACGGGTACGGCTGTAAATACTTCGGCGGCCTTTGAACAAACCAGAAGTCCAACTCCTATAGCAACAGCCAAAGTGCAATGAATCAATCTTCTTTGAAGAAAAGTTGAATCGTCTGCTTGTACTTGATTTGCTTTTCTTGTGAAGAGTAATTCATCGCTTACATTGCGCTGGTATTCCTGTGTTACCAATCTGTCGCTTTGATTTTGTTCTTCGATTTCAGTCATGGTTTAGTGCTTTTGCGTGAGAAATTTAAGTTTGTCTTAAATATATTTGAATACTTCTCATACGTATGTTCTGTAGTGAACATAACCCTCGTTGATTGATGTATACCTTATATGATTTAGAGCATTAGATTTGTTCGTACAGGTCCAATGTTTTGAATATTACAAATTTCAAAACTATTATGTGTAAATAGGGTGTTACTCACCGAACAGACTCGATCAACTAAAAAAGGGAATATGCGTATTTAGTTTGGATTGAGCCCAATGAAAGTTCGCGTTACGCATAAATGGATACCTTGGTGCAGCCTGTTCGCAATTACACTGAGTTTTGGTCAAGTCCCTGGCGCTGGTTCATTGCAGAAAAATATAGAAAATACTCTGCGTCAAACTCCGTTGCCGATCAATGATGCACCGCAACTGAGTGCTATACCAGAAGCAAAAGTTTTGAGTGGTATCACCTTCAAGTTAGTGAAGGTTATTTATACCGGTAATACATTGCTTACGAATGCACACATTGACTCCCTCATTGCGCCCTATCTTTCCAAAAGCCTTGGCTTTGATCAATTACAAACTCTCGCTAACTCTATAGAAAAAGCATATCAAAAGTCAGGAGCCATTGCTCGCGTAGTCATACCTGAGCAAACTATCCAAGGAGAAATCCTTCGAATAACGATCGAGGAATCCAAATGGGGTCAAGTCCGAGTAGAGGGCAACACTCTTCGAATGAGCTCTGAACAAATACGACAAACAATTGACGCGGCCCAGCTTGGTGGTGAACTCGTCAATCTTCAATCGGTTCAAAGGGGTGTTTTATTGGCGAGTGATCTACCTGGGGTTAAAGTCAATGCCATCTTCTCTCAAAGCACAGAGGCGTTAACAACTGACTTAATAGCAGTTGTCTCTGATACGTCGCTCTATGTTGGTAACTTCACGGTGGACAACACAGGCCCCGTGTCCATTGGTGCGAATCGATTTGTGGGTAACTTAGGTCTCAACAGTCCATTCGGTATCGGCGATCTTATCTCCCTCACCTATCTGTGGTCCGAGGGGAGTAACTATGAACGGATCGGCTACACCTTGCCAGTCGCAAACAGTGGGTTGCGAGCCGGCGTCAATGCGTCACACATGTCCTATAAGTTAATTGCTGCTCAGTTTGAGGGGCTTGGTGCTACGGGTGCTTCAACTTCACAAGGGGTGGAGGCAACGTATCCACTCATTCGGTCTCATGCAATCAACTTGTATTTGGGACTTAACACGGATTACCGTGTTTTTAGTAACAGCAATGGCTCCAGCGGTGTGATCAGTTTGTACTCGGTGATGGATTATTCCGCATCACTCTTTTTAAGAACTCTGGACACCTTGGGTGGTTCTGGTACAAATAACCTAAATGTGGTTGTTACTGATGGGAATACAGATTTAGCAGGGTCTCCTAATCAGGCGACGATTGCAGCATCATCCCATGCACAGGGCAGCTTTACTAAGACTCGTTACAGTTTCAACAGAACGCAAGACTTTGATCACCCCGCTCTTAGCGTTTACGCAAGTCTTTCGGGTCAAGCAACGGGTTCTAACTTAGACTCCTCTGAGATGTTCTACCTTGGGGGTGTAAACGGAGTTAGAGCCTATCCTGCAAATGAAGGGGCAGGAAGTCAAGGTGAGTTGGTTACGTTTGAGATTAAACGCATCCTAGACCCCATCACCAACCTCACACTTTTTTACGACTACGGACACATTCAGGTCAATCCAAATGATGCTTATGCATTAGCAGGTGATATGAATAGCTACAGCCAAAAGGGTGCAGGATTATCTGTCGGAATTAAACCACTCCCCAATGTCGACCTAAAGGCAATCTGGGCCAAACGTCTGGGTACAGATTCAAACCTCACCAGTAGCGGCACCTATCAAAACGGTACCTCGGGTAGTGCTCAGGTATGGCTTACTGCAGGTATTGGATTTTAGTTATGAAAATATTGAAACTAATTTTTACAACACTTCTACTTCTATTGTTTGGAGCACTGATCACAGCGCTTTCTATGAGCTCGCCGGTGGGGGCGGCTCCTTTATCAGTTCCCGCTCCAAATCAACTCCCTTTGGGTAACACTTTGAACGCTGGGTCGGCGAGTGTCACGGTCAATGGATCGATCATGTCGATTCATCAGTCTACTCAGCAAGCGGCGATGAGTTGGAGTAGCTTTAACATCGGAGATGCAGCAACTGTTAACGTTGTCCAACCCAGTAGCTCCAGCATATTGCTGAATCAAGTGCTCAGTAACTCCCCAACACAGATATTGGGTCACCTAAATGCGAATGGTCAGGTTTTCTTGTCCAATCCAAGTGGTATTTACTTTGCTCCTGGTGCAAGTGTCAATGTGGGCGGGCTCGTTGCAACAACAAACTCGATTAGCACTTCGGACTTTATGGCAGGATTATCAACGTTCAGCAGCAGTAGTTTGAGTGCAAAGATTGTGAATGAAGGTAATTTGCAGTCTGCTTTAGGAGGCTACATCGCCCTTTTAGCTCCCACAGTTGTTAATAATGGTGTGATCATTGCACAGATGGGTACTGTTGCGTTGGCAGCCGGTAATCAGTATGTGCTTCAATTCAAAGGAGAGGCACTTAATGCCTTAATCGTAACTCCAGCGAATATTGCGACTTTGGTGACAAATGGTAATGCCGTCTTGGCACCTGGTGGCCTTATTATCCTGTCGGCTCAGGGAGCACATCAAATAAAAAGCGCAATTGTGGGTAATTCAGGTGTACTAGATGCAACAGGAATTACCAGCGATGGAGGACTCATTAAGCTTACAGCAACACAGACCATCAACGCTGGAGGGTACATAACAGCCAACGCAGCAGCAAACAGCGATGCGAATGGTGGTTCAATTTCAATTATTTCTGATTTGAATAACGCAAAGAGTCAAACAACCGTGACAGGTGTGATATCCGCTCAAGGTGGTAATTTAGGCGGTGTTGGTGGAGCAGTTGAAACTTCTGGGAGTAGAGTAACCGTCGCAAGTGGAGCAACCGTAAATACACTTGCCTCCAAAGGTAATCCGGGAACTTGGACGCTTGACCCAACAGATTTCATTATCGACAGTGTTTCCAATGGCGGTGATATCAGCGCAGCAACACTGGATTTAAATTTAACAACCTCAAATGTGGTTATTTCAAGTGTCAACGGAAAAAGCGGGATTCAAGGAAATATTCAAGTCAATCAAGGGATTAACTGGTTAGCTGCAAACAGCCTAACACTGAACGCCATCAATAACGTTGTAGTATCTCAGTCGATCACAGAAAACGCAGTCAATGCTAAATTAATAATCAATGCCGGTAACGATATAGATATCAACGCACCTATCGTCTCAAACGCAGTAAGCACTTCGATCATTTTAAATGCAGGTAATAATGTAAATATTAATTCACCAATTACTATCAACGGCGTTAGTTCTGGTCTCTCCATCCTGGCTAAGCAAAATATTGTTACCAGTGCATTGATAAGCTCTGTTGCAGCTGCAACGAGTCAAATCACTTTAACTGCTGAAGACAACGTAATCATAGGGGGCGGTATCAGTATTGCAGGCGTATCTGCACAACTGAACGTTAACGCTACTCAGGATACGCAAATCAACTCCCCACTGATAGGGCTTGGTGCTACGACTAGTATCAATTTGAGTTCAGGTCGAGATATCACAACTTCGGGCAACGCTGTAATGACCACGACTGGTGCAGCCTCTAACATTTACCTGATTGCAGGGCGCAACTTAACCGTGGGAGCTGCGGTATCAACGGTTGGGGCTAGCTCTCCTGTAGAGCTATATTCAGGAATGGCTGGAACATC
>CAJAYT010000017.1 GCA_903949285.1 uncultured Burkholderiales bacterium | reverse complement strand
GCCAGAAGGTAAAGAGATGGTGATGCCAGGGGACAACGTATCTATAACAGTTAAGTTGATCAACCCGATTGCGATGGAAGAAGGCCTGAGATTTGCGATCCGTGAGGGTGGTAAGACTGTAGGTGCTGGCGTTGTTGCAAAGGTTCTGGCTTAAGAGTCGAGACGTTAGAAGATATAGGGGCGTAGCTCAATTGGCAGAGTGTCGGTCTCCAAAACCGAAGGTTGGGGGTTCGATGCCCTCCGCCCCTGCCACCTAAGTTAGAGATAACTTTGGTGTCTATCCAAGGCCCGCCTTAATCGGCGGGCTTCGGTGTCTTAAAAGATCGATTAAATAACAGGATTAAATGCCGTCTATGGCTAGTGCAAATATTGAAACAGTGAGCCAAACGACTGATGTGGTTAAGACCGCTTCAGCTGTTTTGCTGGCCCTTCTCTCTGTAGTTGCCTTTTACTATTTGGGCGATCAAGGTGGGTTGGTGCAGTGGGCGAGTTTGTTGGGCGGACTACTGTTGGCGGTCATCGTCTTTTTAACTTCAATTCATGGCAAGCAATTAATTGCATTTGGTAAAGACGCGACTCGTGAGGTTCAAAAAGTAGTTTGGCCTACGCGTAAAGAGGCGACACAAATGACGATCTATGTGTTCGCATTTGTGGCCATCATGGCTACGTTTTTGTGGTTTACAGATAAAACACTTGAGTGGGTTATCTATGATCTCATTTTGGGATGGAAGAAATAATGACCGAACAAGTTGAACAATCAGTTATTTCTGCCGAGCCGGCGCATCCGGATATGCGTTGGTATGTTGTGCACGCTTATTCCGGAATGGAAAAAGCTGTAGAGCGCAACATCATTGAGCGCATCAACCGTGAGGGAATGCAGTCTAAGTTCGGACGTATCTTAGTCCCCACAGAAGAAGTGGTGGAGATGAAGAACGGTCAACGAAAAACAACAGAGCGCCGTTTCTTTCCTGGATACGTATTGGTTGAGATGATCATGGATGATCTCAGTTGGCATTTGGTTAAGCACACCAGTAAAGTCACAGGATTTGTGGGTGGCGCTAAGAACCGCCCTGCTCCTATATCCCAAGCAGATGTGCTGAAGATCGTTGGACAGATGCAAGAAGGCACAGACAAGCCGCGTCACAAAGTTGAATTCATGGTGGGTGAATTTGTTCGCGTCAAAGAAGGACCATTTACAGACTTTAATGGGTCTGTTGAAGAGGTTAACTATGAGAAGAATAAGTTGCGCGTTTCTGTAACCATATTTGGGCGCTCTACGCCCGTTGAGCTTGAATTTAGTCAAGTTGAGAAAACTTAAATTTTCTTAAAAGACAGGTTGGTTGAAAAATTCTGCCGCTTTTCAAGGACTCGGTGGCAGTAAAGAAGAGAGAAAGAGTCCATAACCCCGGGGAGCTCTAAACAAGCGCTTGCACCCGTAAGGAGAAACAAATGGCGAAAAAAATCGTCGGCTACGTAAAGTTACAAGTGCCTGCTGGTAAGGCAAATCCTTCACCACCGATTGGTCCAGCATTGGGTCAACGCGGATTGAACATCATGGAGTTCTGTAAAGCATTTAATGCGCAGACTCAGGGCGTAGAACCAGGTCTGCCACTCCCAGTGGTGATCACTGCATTTGCAGATAAATCGTTCACGTTTATTATCAAGACTGCACCCGCGACAACTTTGATCAAAAAAGCGATCAAGTTAGACAAGGGATCTGCAAAGCCACATGCTGATAAGGTTGGCAAGATCACAAGAGCGCAACTCGAAGAAATTGCAAAAACGAAAATGAAAGATATGACTGCTGCAGATTTAGATGCAGCTGTTCGTACCATTGCGGGCTCTGCTCGTTCAATGGGCGTGAATGTGGAGGGCGTATAAATGACTAAACTCACTAAAAAACAAAAAGCCGTAGAAGGCAAAGTTGACTCCAATAAACTTTACCCTTTAGCGGACGCTTTGGCGATCGTTAAAGAGTGCGCAACAGCAAAGTTTGACGAATCCATCGACGTCTCTGTACAGCTTGGCATCGATGCTAAGAAGTCAGACCAAGTGGTTCGCGGTGCTGTTGTATTGCCAAACGGTACAGGTAAAACGGCTCGTGTTGCTGTGTTTGCACAGGGTGCAAAAGCAGAAGAGGCGAAGGCCGCAGGAGCAGACGTAGTGGGTATGGACGACTTGGCTGCTCGCGTCAAAGCGGGAGACATGCCTTTTGACGTGGTGATCGCGGCTCCGGACGCTATGCGTGTAGTCGGAACGCTCGGTCAGATCTTAGGCCCACGCGGCTTGATGCCTAACCCTAAAGTTGGAACCGTTACACCTGATGTGGCAACAGCGGTTAAAAACGCTAAAGCCGGTCAAGTTCAGTTCCGTGTAGACAAAGCCGGTATCGTGCACGCAACTATTGGACGTCGCTCATTTGAGTCACCCAAGTTGCTAGGCAATTTGGTGGCTTTGGTTGAGGCTTTAAACAAAGCTAAGCCTGCAACAAGCAAGGGCGTGTATTTACGTAAAGTAGCACTCTCTTCTACGATGGGCGTTGGGGTCAGAGTTGACACACAAACACTCAGTGCCTAATTTCATAGGTACAAGTCGTTTCTTAGAATTTTTGAATAGTTGAGAGATTTTGGGTGAGCACTTAGGTGCTTATTCAAAGAGGTGGGCCGCAGGAGAAGAAACTTCTTTGAAGGCGGGCCATCCAAGACCGTTGGCGTACGAATCCATTTCATTGAAATGGGCGGCGTACTTAATCAGCTCATAGCCAACGCAGATGGCGATCCCACTGTACGGAATTTTCCTAACAGTTAAGGTCGCTGAAAAGCAAGCGTGTCCTGATGCATTGAAAAATGCGGAAGGGCATATTTTAAGGAGTAGACCTTGAGTCTGAATCGCAGTGAAAAAGAGGCCGTCATTCATGAAGTGACAGGTATCGCCGCACAAGCGCAAACGCTAGTGATGGCAGAGTACCGCGGCATCACGGTAGCTGACATGATCAAACTACGCTCCGACGCGCGCAGCAAAGGCGTTACGCTAAGTGTTTTAAAGAACACTTTGGCTAGACGTGCTGTAGCGGGTGGGCCGTTTGAAGTTGTCGCTGACCAGATGACTGGACCGCTCATTTATGGATTTTCCAATGATGCAATTTCTGCCGCTAAGGTAGTTGCTGACTTTTCTAAAACAAATGATAAGTTAGTGATTCGTGCGGGTGCCATTGCAGGAAAAGCTTTAGATGTAGCCGGCGTAAAGCAACTCGCTAATATTCCTTCTAAGGAAGTATTGTTGGCCCAGTTGTGTGGTTTGTTGATGTCGCCAATCTCTCGTACCGCAGTGGTATTGGGTGCTTTGGCAGCTAAAAAAGGTGAGGCAACAGCTTGAGCGCGTAAAGCCTCAGGTTGTGTCAATGTTTAACGGCTGCCTCAGTGGCGGTCACTTTAAGATTAGGAAAACAAATGTCATTTGATAAAGACGCATTTTTAACAGCACTCGATAGTATGACTGTTATGGACCTCAATGAGCTCGTAAAAGCCATTGAAGAAAAGTTTGGCGTAAGCGCAGCTGCTATGGCTGCTCCTGCGGCTGGTGGTGGCGGTGGTGCTGCTGCAGCTTCTGAAGAGCAAACAGAGTTCACAGTTAACTTGACAGACGTCGGCGCTAATAAAGTGTCAGTGATTAAAGCAGTTCGTGAGATCACAGGACTTGGCTTGAAAGAAGCTAAAGACTTGGTAGACGCTGCACCGAAGCCAGTCAAAGAAGGCGTTGCTAAGGCAGACGCTGAAGCGGCTAAGAAGAAGCTTGAAGAGGCAGGTGCAAAAGCAGAGATCAAGTAATCTTTGTTTAGCTCAGGGGCTGCGGCACTCTAAAAGAGGCCGCGCCCTTTTCCGCTTGTAAGAGCGCACTCGAAAGAGGAATCAAGTTTCCCTTTTCGAGTGTCTTCTGATCAGACTGCAGAAGAACCTTGGTTCGGGTTGCGTGCAATGCGCAATCGTCCGCCAAAGCTGGTAGAGGCCAGCGACCAAGCGGTGAGTTTAGGTAAGTGGTTTACCTAAATTCTCATTCAGTCCCCGAGAGAAATAAATCCGGAGATCTCATGGCATATACATACACCGAACGCAAACGCATCCGCAAGAGTTTCGGAAATCGTGACAGCGTATTAGAAATACCTTATTTGTTACAAATGCAAAAAGATGCTTACACAGCATTCTTGCAAGCAGATGTTGCTCCTAAGAAACGGAGTAACGAGGGATTGCAAGCTGCATTCGAAGCAGCATTCCCAATCGTCTCTCACAATAATTTTGTGGAGATGAAATTTTTAGAATATAACTTGGCAAAACCTGCGTTTGATGTTCGTGAATGCCAAACTCGTGGCCTCACATTTTCATCTGCAGTAAGAGCTAGAGTTCAGTTGATCATTTATGACCGCGAATCTTCCAGTGCTCAGTCTAAGGTAGTGCGTGAAGTAAAAGAGCAAGAGGTCTACATGGGTGAAGTGCCCTTGATGACAGACAAAGGCTCGTTCATCATCAACGGCACAGAGCGTGTGATCGTTTCACAGTTGCACCGTTCACCAGGTGTATTCTTTGAGCACGACAAGGGCAAAACCCATAGCTCTGGCAAATTGCTATTTTCAGCAAGGATCATCCCTTACCGCGGTTCATGGTTAGATTTTGAATTTGACCCTAAAGATATTCTGTATTTCCGCGTAGATCGTCGCCGTAAGATGCCGGTCACCATTTTGCTAAAAGCAATTGGTTTGAATCCAGAAACTATTTTGGCTAACTTCTTTGTGAACGACACATTCCGCTTGATGGATAGTGGAGCGCAGATGGAGTTTGTGGCTGAACGTTTGAGGGGTGAGGTAGCTCGATTTGACATCACCGATAAAGCTGGCAAAGTCATTGTTCCCAAAGACAAACGTATTACTGCTAGACACACGAGAGAGTTTGAACAATCAGGAACAACGCATATTAGCGTACCTGAGGACTTCCTAGTAGGTCGCGTTATTGCCAGAGACATTATGGCCAATGACGATACGGGTGAGATTGTTGTAAAAGCCAATGAAGAATTGACAGAAGCAATGCTGAAGAAACTTCGCGAAGCCAATGTTCAAGACATTCAGTGTATCTACACAAACGAATTAGACCAAGGCGCTTACATATCGCAAACTCTGCGTATTGATGAGACAACGGATGAGTTCGCAGCCAGAGTAGCAATCTACAGAATGATGCGCCCTGGTGAGCCGCCCACAGAAGATGCGGTTCAAGCGCTCTTCCAACGCTTGTTCTACAACAACGACACCTATGACCTCTCAAGAGTTGGTCGTATGAAATTTAACGCACGCGTTGGACGCCCTGACAGTACAGGCCCGATGGTTCTGACCAACGAAGATATTTTGGCTGTCGTCAAAATACTGGTAGATCTCAGAAACGGCAACGGTGAAGTCGATGATATCGACCACTTGGGTAATCGTCGTGTACGCTGCGTGGGTGAGCTTGCTGAGAACCAATACCGTACAGGTTTGGCCAGAATTGAGAAAGCAGTGAAAGAGCGTTTGGGCCAAGCAGAGCAAGAGCCTTTGATGCCTCACGACTTGATCAACTCTAAGCCAATTTCTGCAGCTTTGAAAGAGTTCTTTGGAGCTTCACAATTGTCACAGTTTATGGATCAAACCAATCCATTGTCTGAGATCACTCACAAGCGTCGGGTATCAGCATTAGGCCCAGGTGGTTTAACGCGTGAGCGTGCAGGCTTTGAAGTGCGTGATGTGCACGTTACCCACTACGGTCGTGTTTGCCCAATTGAAACTCCAGAAGGTCCAAACATTGGCTTGATCAATTCGCTCGCTCTTTACGCGCGTTTGAATGATTATGGATTTATTGAGACGCCTTACCGCCGTGTAAGCGATGCTAAAGTCACAAACCAAATAGACTATTTGTCAGCAATCGAAGAGAGCAAGTACGTGATTGCTCAGGCAAACGCGACACTTGACAAGGACGGCCGATTAACAGGCGACTTGGTTTCTGCTCGTGAAAAGGGTGAATCCATTCTTTGCTCTGCAGAGCGCATTCAGTACATGGATGTGTCCCCTGCTCAGATCGTATCAGTTGCTGCTTCATTAGTGCCATTCTTAGAGCACGATGATGCTAATCGTGCGTTGATGGGTGCGAACATGCAGCGTCAAGCTGTACCAGTGCTGCGTCCCGAAAAAGCATTTGTAGGCACAGGCATTGAGCGAGTGGCTGCAATTGACTCCGGAACTGTCGTTACGGCAACGCGCGGTGGTATGGTTGATTATGTCGATGCAACGCGTATTGTGGTTCGTGTCAATGACAACGAGACACAGCCAGGAGAAGTTGGCGTAGATATCTACAACTTGATCAAGTACCAACGTTCCAACCAAAACACGAACATCCATCAAAGACCTATCGTTAAAAGAGGCGATAAGTTAGCGAAGGGTGACGTGGTGGCTGACGGAGCCTCTACAGACATAGGTGAATTGGCCTTAGGTCAAAACATGCTTGTCGCATTTATGCCTTGGAACGGCTATAACTTTGAAGATTCAATATTGATCTCTGAGCGCGTAGTGGCAGAGGATCGTTACACCTCAATTCATATTGAAGAGTTGGTTGTGATGGCGCGTGATACCAAGTTGGGTGCCGAGGAGATTTCCCGCGATATTCCAAACTTGGCTGAAACACAGCTGAACCGTTTAGATGATTCAGGCATCATTTTTGTTGGCGCTGAGGTGCAACCCGGTGACGTGTTGGTGGGTAAGGTTACGCCTAAGGGCGAGACAACACTGACGCCAGAAGAGAAGCTGTTGCGTGCGATTTTCGGCGAGAAAGCAAGTGACGTAAAAGACACTTCACTGCGCGTTGATCAAGGCTCACAAGGAACTGTGATTGATGTCCAGGTCTTTACACGCGAAGGAATTGTGCGTGACAAGCGCGCTCAGCAAATTATTGATGACGAGCTCAAGCGCTTCCGTTTGGATTTGAATGATCAGCTGCGTATTGTTGAAGCCGATGCGTTTAGCCGTATCGAAAAACTATTAAACGGCAAAGTTGCAAACGGTGGTCCTAACAAGCTGGCAAAGGGAAGCAAAATTGATGCGGCTTACCTGGCAAGCGTTGAGAAGTTCCACTGGTTTGATATTCGTCCTCAAGACGAGGATATTGCATCTCAGTTAGAGAGCATCAAAAATGCACTCGCACAAACACGTCACAGCTTTGACTTGGCGTTTGAGGAGAAGCGCAAGAAATTAACCCAAGGTGATGAGTTGCCAGCGGGCGTGCTGAAGATGGTCAAGGTTTATTTGGCTGTTAAACGTCGCTTGCAACCGGGTGACAAAATGGCCGGCCGCCACGGTAACAAAGGTGTGGTCTCCAAGATCGTTCCGGTTGAAGACATGCCTTACATGAAAGACGGCACGCCAGTTGATATTGTGTTGAATCCACTTGGGGTTCCTTCACGTATGAACGTGGGTCAGGTTTTAGAGGTTCATTTGGGCTGGGCTGCAAAGGGTATTGGTCAACGCATTGGCAACATGTTGCAAGAGCAGGCCAAGACCGCTGAGTTACGCACATTTATGAACACGCTGTACAACAGTTCTGGACACATTGAAGAGCTCAACAAACTGAGTGATGCTGATGTGGTTGAGATGGCTCACAACTTGACGCTGGGTATTCCTTTTGCTACGCCGGTATTTGACGGCGCGTCAGAAGAAGAAATCCGTGCCATGTTGAAACTGGCTTACCCAGAAGATGTAATGCTGACAAAGGGTTTGACACCGACTCGCACCCAAGCGCAACTCTTTGATGGTCGCACCGGTGATGCGTTTGAGCGTCCTGTAACGGTTGGGTACATGCACGTATTGAAGTTACACCATTTGGTGGATGACAAGATGCATGCGCGTTCAACTGGACCATACAGCTTAGTTACTCAGCAGCCACTTGGAGGTAAAGCTCAATTTGGTGGTCAGCGTTTTGGTGAGATGGAGGTGTGGGCACTTGAGGCTTACGGAGCGTCTTACACGCTGCAAGAGATGTTGACTGTTAAATCGGATGACGTTCAAGGACGTACTAAGGTTTATGAAAATATCGTTAAAGGAGAGCATGCGATTGAGGCTGGAATGCCAGAGTCGTTTAATGTGCTCGTGAAGGAAATTCGTTCGCTAGGTATTGATATTGAGTTGGAGCGTTCTTAAACCGAATTGCTGAGCACCGCACCTAGGTCTAACTCGGTTTGAGTTGGATCTAAGGGCGGGTTCTCCTCTGATACAGAAATGGAAAAAATCTTATGAAATCATTACTTGACCTATTTAAGCAGTTCACACCAGATGAGCATTTTGATGCCATCAAAATTGGACTTGCTTCACCTGAGAAAATTCGTTCTTGGTCATTTGGCGAAGTTAAAAAGCCAGAGACTATTAACTACAGAACCTTCAAGCCCGAGCGTGACGGTTTGTTTTGCGCAAAAATCTTTGGCCCTATCAAGGACTATGAGTGCTTATGCGGCAAATACAAGCGATTAAAGCATCGTGGAGTCATCTGCGAGAAGTGCGGCGTTGAAGTTACGCAAACCAAAGTTCGTCGTGACCGTATGGGCCACATCGACTTGGCAGCGCCCTGCGCGCATATTTGGTTCTTAAAGTCTTTGCCAAGCCGTTTGGGCTTGGTTTTAGATATGACTTTAAGAGATATTGAGCGTGTGCTTTATTTTGAAGCGTATGTTGTGGTCGATCCTGGCATGACTCCGCTGAAGAAATTCGCCATCATGACAGAAGATGATTATGATGAAAAAATCAAAGAGTACGGCGACGAGTTTGTGGCAAAGATGGGCGCAGAAGGTGTCCGCGATTTGCTAGAGAGTATTGAATTAGATTCAGAAATCGAACGTCTAAGAGGCGACTTAACGGGCTCTGAAGTAAAAGTCAAGAAGAACTCAAAGCGTTTGAAGGTTCTCGAGGCTTTCAAGAAATCAGGTATCAAGCCAGAGTGGATGGTTTTGTCGGTGCTACCAGTGTTGCCACCTGACCTTCGTCCATTAGTACCCCTAGACGGCGGTCGTTTTGCGACATCTGACTTGAACGATTTATACCGTCGCGTCATTAACCGTAACAGCCGTTTACGTAGGCTCTTAGAACTGAACGCACCTGAGATCATTGCTCGTAATGAAAAGCGGATGTTGCAAGAGGCGGTTGATTCATTGCTAGATAACGGTCGTCGTGGCAAGGCAATGACAGGCGCCAACAAACGTGCTCTGAAATCATTGGCAGACATGATCAAAGGCAAGAGTGGTCGCTTCCGTCAAAACTTATTGGGTAAGCGCGTAGATTACTCAGGACGTTCTGTGATTACGGTTGGACCGACACTGAAGTTGCATCAGTGCGGTTTGCCAAAATTGATGGCTTTAGAGCTCTTTAAGCCTTTCATCTTCTCCCGCTTGGAGGCCATGGGAATCGCAACAACGATCAAGGCTGCTAAGAAAGAGGTTGAAACTGGTACGGCTGTTGTTTGGGATATTTTGGAGGAAGTGATTAAAGAGCACCCAGTGCTCTTAAACCGCGCTCCAACTTTGCACCGCTTAGGTATTCAAGCGTTTGAGCCTATTTTGATTGAAGGTAAGGCCATTCAGTTGCACCCATTGGTTTGTTCAGCTTTCAACGCCGACTTTGACGGTGACCAAATGGCTGTTCACATTCCGTTGTCTGTTGAGGCGCAAATGGAAGCTCGCACTTTGATGCTCTCTTCCAATAACGTATTGTTCCCTGCCAACGGTGAGCCCTCAATCGTTCCGTCTCAAGACGTTGTGCTCGGACTTTACTACACGACTCGCGAGCGTATTAACGGTAAAGGCGAGGGCATGATCTTCGCTGATATTCCGGAGATTGAGCGTGCATTGCAAGCAGGCGTGGTTGAGTTGACTGCAAAGATCAATGTAAGGCTTGTAGAGTGGACTAAGGACAAAGAGACGGGTGAATTTGTATCGCACGCCTCAGTGGTTGAGACCACGGCTGGACGCGCATTGCTCTCAGAGATATTGCCAAAGGGCCTGCCTTTTAGCAACCTGAACAAAGCGCTTAAGAAGAAAGAGATCTCCAAGCTGATCAATACTTCTTTCCGTAAATGCGGATTGAAAGAGACAGTGGTATTTGCTGACAAGCTTTTGCAAAACGGTTTCCGTTTAGCGACCCGTGCTGGTATCTCCATCGCAATTGATGATATGTTGGTGCCGCACGAGAAGCATCAAATCATTGAGGACGCTGAGAAAGAAGTCAAGGACATCGAACAGCAGTACGTATCGGGCTTGGTAACGTCTGGTGAGCGCTACAACAAAGTGGTGGATATTTGGGGCAAGGCGGGTGACGCAGTGTCCAAAGTGATGATGGATCAGCTTCGTAAAGAAAAGACGATCGATCGTCATAACAACGAAGTTGAGCAAGAGTCATTTAACTCCATTTACATGATGGCGGACTCAGGTGCGCGTGGTTCTGCAGCTCAAATCAGACAGTTGGCTGGTATGCGTGGATTGATGGCCAAGCCTGATGGCTCGATCATTGAAACCCCAATCACTGCAAACTTCCGCGAAGGATTGAACGTTCTTCAGTACTTTATTTCTACGCACGGTGCACGTAAAGGCTTGGCCGATACAGCGCTTAAGACTGCCAACTCAGGTTACTTAACACGTCGTCTCGTGGATGTGACCCAAGATTTGGTTGTCACCGAAGTCGACTGCGGTACGCACAACGGACAACTCATGAGAGCCATCGTAGAGGGTGGTGAGGTAATTGAGTCATTGCGTGACCGAGTGCTTGGACGCACAGCAGTGGAAGATGTGCTGAATCCCGAAACACGCAGCGTTATTGTTGCAACAGGCGAGATGCTTGATGAAGACAATATTGATCTCATCGAATCTTTGGGTGTCGATGAGGTTAAAGTTCGTACAGCACTCAACTGCGAAACACGTTTCGGACTTTGTGCAAAATGTTATGGCCGAGATTTGGGTCGCGGAGGTTTGATCAACGTCGGGGAGGCAGTCGGTGTGATTGCAGCTCAGTCGATTGGCGAGCCTGGCACACAGCTTACGATGCGTACATTCCACATTGGTGGTGCTGCATCGCGTGCAGCCATTGCGTCCAGCGTAGAGGCTAAATCGAACGGTACTATTGGCTTTAACGCCACTATGCGTTATGTGACCAACAGCAAGAAAGAGTTGGTTGTGATCTCTCGTTCAGGCGAGGTGATCATTCATGATGATAATGGTCGTGAGCGTGAGCGTCACAAGGTGCCTTACGGTGCAATTTTGTCGGTCAAAGCCGACCAAAGCATCAAGGCCGGTGCAATATTGGCGAACTGGGATCCATTGACGCGTCCCGTTATCACTGAGTTTGCTGGTCAAGTACAGTTTGAGAATGTTGAAGAAGGCTTGACTGTTGCTAAGCAGTTGGATGAAGTGACGGGTCTATCCACTTTGGTGGTTATCGATCCTAAACGCCGCGGCTCTACGAAGAGTGTTCGACCACAGGTTAAGTTGATTGATGCTTCAGGCAAGGAAGTCAAAATCCCAGGAACAGATCACTCTGTAACGATTGGCTTCCAAGTTGGCGCGTTGATCCAAGTTCGCGATGGACAGGATGTAGGTCCTGGCGAGGTGTTGGCGCGTATTCCAATTGAAGGTCAAAAGACCCGAGATATTACGGGTGGTCTACCGCGTGTTGCTGAACTCTTTGAAGCAAGAACACCTAAAGACAAAGGTATCTTGGCTGAGATCACAGGAACAGTCTCCTTTGGTAAGGAAACCAAAGGTAAGGTTCGCCTGCAGATTACGGACCCAGACGGCGGTGTTCACGAGGAACTCGTTCCCAAAGAGAAAAACATTGTTGTGCACGAAGGTCAGGTTGTCAACAAAGGCGAAAGTATTGTCGACGGACCGGCCGATCCACAAGACATTTTGCGCTTGCTTGGCATGGAAGAGCTGGCACGCTACATCGTTGACGAAGTCCAGGACGTTTACCGTTTGCAGGGCGTGAAGATTAACGACAAGCACATTGAAGTGATTGTTCGTCAGATGTTAAGACGCGTAGTTGTTGAGAACCAAGGCGACGCGAATTACATTAACGGTGAACAAGTGGAGCGCTCTGAGATACTCAATATCAATGAAGCGTTACTTGCTGAGGGCAAAATGCCAGCTACTTACAGCAACTTGTTGTTAGGTATTACAAAGGCTTCTTTGTCTACAGACAGTTTCATCAGTGCAGCATCATTCCAAGAAACAACTCGCGTATTGACCGAGGCTGCCATCATGGGCAAGCGCGACGAGTTGCGTGGACTGAAAGAGAACGTTATCGTCGGTCGATTGATCCCAGCTGGCTCTGGTATGGCATACCACCAAGCTCGCAAGGTGAAGGACGCTATGGACGAGGCAGAGCGCAGAGCGATCTCCGACGCAGAGGCTGCAGAGTTGGCTGAGGCGACCGCTGAGCCAGGTGAAGGACATGAGGCGACTCACGCGGAGTCTAGCAGCCAAGAGGGTGCTGCATCCGAGTAAAGCGCAAGTCACTCAGTCTTAGCTGAAATTGGAGCGGGTGGACAACCTCTCCAAAATTAGAAAAGGGTAGCCTAAAGTTGATAAACTGGTGGCCGCCCTTTTCTTTCTGTGCCGAACAAGTCGAGCATAACGATTAAGGGTAGTGCAAGCTAATCTTTCAAAGGATTGTTCATGCTAATTGATGCATGGTGGTTTTGGTGCTGTGTAGCCGTTTTGGTTTTTTGGTCACTCGGTGCGTACAACCGATTGGTTCGATTACGAAATCAAATCATTCAGCAGTATTTTGCTTTAGAGGCCGTCCTCTTTAAGTACCAAGACCTTGTTCAAGAGGCAATAACCAGTGCTGCTACGGCAACCAACGGATGGAGGGCGAGCGTAGCGCCTGAGTTGGGGGCCAGTCTTTGGACTCGGCTTCAAGTGTGTGCAAACCACGCTGCAATGGCGATGGCTCGTATGCATGAGCATCCCTTGTTGCCTAAATCCGCAGATGAGTTGGTTGAAACCAGCGAAGAACTCGAGAGCGCCTGGTTGGCTTTGGTTCATCCAGATGTTTATTATTTGTCAGTTCCAGAAGAACTGAAGAAAAACTGGAGCGATATTGACGTATTGCTTCAGCCAGAGCTGGAGAAATTCAATACAGTTAGTAATGAATACAACCAAGCTATTGCGATGTTTCCTGCCGTGTTGATAGCCAAATTATTGAAATTTAAACCCGCAAGAACTTTAACTTAATCCCCCTTCTATAACTCTTTAAGCACCATTAATGACCAAGCCTCAATCCCTACCATTGTGGCAACAGTTACAGGCAACACAGGCCTGTTTGCAAGATGTAACTCAAGGCTCCTCAACAGGGCAAGTTTTAAGTTTAGTAGACCCCGATATGCGCGCTGGGGTACAGTCCCTTTTGTTTCACACCCTACGCCGTTTAGGCACTGCAAGAGCGTTACTTAAGAAGTTGGCTAATAAAGCGCCAAAGGAGCCGGCGAATTCACTGTTGTGCGTGAGTTTGGCGCTCGCTAGCTCGGTGGATCGACCTATGTACTCTGAGTTCACGCTTGTGAGCCAGGCTGTTGAGGCTGCTAAGCGAGACGTACTCATGAAGGCACAGGCTCCATTTATCAATGCGTGTTTGAGACGTTTCTTTAGAGAGCGAGATGCTTTAATTCGCGAGGTACATGACCAGCCCGAGGCACAGTGGAACTATCCGGCTTGGTGGATTAGAAGAGTTCGCGAGCAGTATCCAAAGGATTGGGAAAGAATTCTTGAGGTTGGTAATTTAGCGCCTCCTTTGACCTTAAGGGTCAACTTGTCACGCACAACTCGCGCAGATTTGGCTAAGTCTTGGTCAGAAAAGGGTTTAGCGTTTACGGAACAAGGGGAGCAGGGCTTGGTGCTCAGTCACCCCCTACCCGTTCATGACATTCCCGGTTTTGACGCAGGACTGTGTTCAGTTCAAGATGCCGGCGCGCAACTCGCTGCCCAGATGTTGGTTAAAGCACTGCATGCCAAAGGCCTTGAAAATATTGACTCACCTGCCTCAGTCGTTAACGGGAGGGAATCTTTGGACGACTCCTCAGGAGCAACTCCTACCCCCCAACGCCTCAGGGTACTTGATGCCTGCGCGGCACCAGGGGGAAAGACCACGCATTTGTTGGAGTACCCAGGTCTGGAGGTGACGGCCTTGGAGGTGGACGAGGCCAGGTGCGACAAAGTCCGCGAGAGTTGTGAGCGCTTAGGGGTGCATGCAGATGTGGTCTGTGCAGACGCATCCGATCTGGGTGCTTGGTGGAACAATGAGCCCTTTGACGCCGTGCTACTAGACGCTCCTTGTACAGCCTCTGGTATTGTCAGGCGACACCCCGATATCCGCTGGCTGCGCCGAGAAAGTGATATCGCGCAGCTTGGATTGATGCAGCAGCGCCTCCTCGCCAAGAGTTGGGAGGTTCTTGCAAGGGGTGGGTATTTACTATACTGCACTTGCTCAATTTTTAAGCAAGAGGGGGAGCTTCAGATCCAAGCGTTTCTTACGCGCAACACAGATGCTGTAATCTGCACTCAACCCGGGCATTTGCTACCAACCGCGGGTGGAAAAGGCTCATTGGTGACGGACAATGAGTTGAATGATCATGACGGATTCTTCTACGCCTTATTGCAAAAGAAATAGTCCCCAGTTTTTGGATCTGAGTCGCGCGTGTTACTGGCTTTTGCGCGTCTTGGTTCTGGTGCTAGGGATGGTTCTGCACGTGGTAAGTCATGCCCAGCAAACTTTGCAGACCGGGGACTTTGGTGTCCGTGCGGAGGAGGACGGTTATTTCCTTCAATCAACCTTTGATTTTGACTTGCCTATTGGTGTCGAAGATGCATTAAACAAGGGAGTGCCCTTATTTTTTATAGCAGAGGTGGATGTTTTAAAAGACCGCTGGTACTGGAGCGATAAGGTTGTGACGCATAACGAACGCCATATGAGGCTGAGTTACCAACCTTTAACCCGGCGCTGGAAAATCTATATCTCCTCCCAACCCATCTCTAACACGGGCTTAGGTGTTGCGATGGGACAAAGCTTTGATACGCTCACAGAAGCCCTAGCCATGGTCAAGCGGGTAACGCGGTGGAAGATCGCTGAGCGCCAGCAAATTGAGACAGGTGGAAAGTATCACTATAACTTTAACTTCCGCCTGGATCTATCCCAACTGCCCAGACCTTTGCAAATGGGCGCCATAGGCGACTCAGAGTGGGCGCTTAGCTTTACTCGCTCACAGCGTTTGGTCATTGATGCTAACGAATGATTAATCTAGGTCTACAGCGCTTTAATCAAAAGCGCATGGGTTGGGCGTTGGGTGTGGTGATCTTTGCCGTATTGGCTTTGTCGCTAGTGCTCCTTTTCTTGCTAACCCAGGCTACTCAAAAGTGGGAGCTCTACGAGCAAAACTACGAGTTACTATTTACTCTCAATTCTGTAGTCGCTGCAGGTTTACTCCTTGTGATTGGGTGGGCCGGGGTAAGGTTGGTTCAACGACTGAGGGCGGGCAAGTTCGGGAGTCGCCTTTTGCTTAAGTTGGCTGCAATTTTTGCGCTTATAGGCATTGTGCCTGGAATACTCATTTATACAGTCTCTTATCAATTCGTGTCTCGCTCGATTGAGTCATGGTTTGACGTCAAAGTCGAGGGTGCCTTAGATGCAGGATTAAATTTAGGTCGTGCAACGATTGATAACTTATCGCAAGACTTAAGCAACAAAGTCAAGAGCGCCTCCTCACTTCTTGCGAATGTGAGTGTGAACGAGACCGCAGAGGTCCCCAACTTGGAAAAAATTAGAGAGTTGAGTAACGCTGAGGATGTGGTGCTTTGGTCTGATGAATTAAAACCGGTTGCAAGCGTGGGTGCTTCTAAATACGATTTATTTCCAGAGCCCCCCAATGCCCTGGAGATGAAGCGAGTTAAAGCGGAGGGATACACCTGGCGCGTGGAGGGGTTGGAGGAAGGACTTGCCGGAACAGGTATCGTGCCCAGAGTCAAGGTATTGGTCTTGGTAACAGTCAATAAGATCAGAATTAAGCCCGAGCAAATGGTTTTGCAAGTTACGCAAAATCTACCAAGTAATTTGGTGAGTAACGCATTGGCTGTGCTTGAGGCCAACCGAGAGTATCAAGAAAGAGCAATTGCCAGGGACGGACTCAAGCGGATGTATATCGGTACATTGACGCTGACTTTGTTTTTGGCTGTGTTTGGCGCTGTTTTATTAGCAGCTATTTTGGGCAATCAATTGGCGAGACCGTTACTCGTGCTCGCTATGGGGGTGCGCGATGTTGCCGCAGGGGACTTGAGCCCTAAGCAGGTGCTAGAGGGGCGCAACGAGTTAGACGGTTTGACAAGAGCTTTTGCAGACATGACCGAGCAACTCGCGAACTCCAGATCTGCTGTGCAAGGGAGTATGGATCAAGTGAATTTGGCCAGAGCCAATTTGCAGACGATTTTGGATAATTTAACCGCAGGGGTCATGGTGATGCGATCGAGTGGTGAACTGCTCTCTGCCAATCCAGGCGCGACCCGTATTTTGAAGGTGCCACTCGCAGGGTATTTGCACCACAACGTACATGAGATACAAGAAATTGCTACGTTTGTTGGTCCTGTTATTCAGCAGTTCGAGAATTTTGTAAACGACCGGATGGCTCAGGATTTGGATCACTGGCAAGACTCATTTGAGTTCGTGCCTCCCGGATCGGCGGAGCCCGCTGCGCTCAGCATGGGGGATTCTGGTGGCGCTGTTACATTTGTTGCTCGCGGAGCAGTGTTGCCTAATTCGGATTGGCTTTTGGTGTTTGATGATATTTCGGAAATCATCTCCGCCCAACGAACACAGGCCTGGGGTGAAGTGGCCAAGCGCTTGGCCCATGAGATAAAGAATCCTTTGACCCCGATCCAACTGTCCGCGGAGAGACTAGCCGCTAAATTACACGGCAAGGTTGATGCCGCCGAGCAGGCGCTCTTAACCAAGTCCGTCAAAACGATTGTTGATCAGGTTGACGCAATGAAGAGGTTGGTGAATGAGTTCCGTGAGTTTGGGCGTATGCCGCAAGCTGAGCTAAAACCCATAGACTTGAATCTGGTGATTAAAGATGTTTTGAATCTTTATGAGGCCGGGAATGACCGGGTTATCATAAAATCAAACTTTGATGCAAAATGCCCCCTTATTTGGGGTGATGAACAACTCCTTAGGCAAGTGATTCACAATTTATTGCAAAATGCGCAAGACGCAAGCGAGACCTCTGAGTCTCCACAGGTTGTGATACAAACGGAGTGGCGAGAGCGCTCCAACCGAGTCCGGATGACAGTCTCCGATACCGGCCCAGGCTTTGCTGAGTCTGTACTTCAGCGTGCCTTTGAGCCGTATGTGACCACTAAGGTTAAGGGAACTGGGCTCGGCTTGGCTGTGGTCAAGAAAATTGCAGATGAGCACAATGCGAGAATTGAGATTCGAAATATTGAAGAGCATGGGGCGGTGATGGGGGCAAAAGTATCCATTTCCCTGCAGGCCCAAAAGCCGAGTAACATATCGCTTCTAAACAACGAAAAGGCCTGATCCTGTAATATGGCAAATATATTAGTGGTTGATGACGAGTTAGGAATAAGAGACCTTTTGTCAGAGATATTAAATGACGAAGGACACAACGTAGAGTTGGCCGAGAACGCAGCGCAGGCTCGTGAGGCTAGGCTCAAAGGTGCGCCTGATTTGGTGCTTCTAGATATTTGGATGCCTGATACAGACGGAGTCAGCCTCTTAAAAGAGTGGTCAGCTGCAGGCCTTTTAACGATGCCGGTCATCATGATGAGTGGTCATGCAACGATCGATACGGCTGTAGAGGCAACGCGCATTGGAGCGCTTGCATTTCTTGAAAAACCTATTACCTTGCAAAAGCTACTCAAATCGGTGGAGCAAGGACTTGCACGTAAGCCAAAGTCTTTAGGAATAACAGCGGGTGTTGGAGCAGGAAATTTATCTAGAGCCGCGAATGTAAGTACGCCCACCTATGCTTCTCATGCGGTTCATACGCATGTGCTACAAAACGCCCATCCTAGTGCGGTGGGCGGGAGTGAGAATGTTCCTTGGTCTAACCTTCAAAGCTTCGATCTAAATCAACCTTTAAGAGATGCAAGGGACGCTTTTGAGAAGGCTTATTTTGAGTATCACTTGGTTCAAGAAGGTGGTTCTATGACCCGCGTCGCCGAGAAAACGGGTCTAGAGCGCACCCACCTTTACCGCAAACTTAAGCAACTCGGCGTTGATTTGTCCAAAGGCAAGCGCACTATTGGCTAGTTGCGTTAACTTTGCGCCCCCGCCATCCTCTAGCTTTCCCCTGGTGCAGTTCAATAGCGCAAGCAGCGCATGCGGGTTATTTGCCCGCTCGTTTTTTGACGAAATCCATAATAACTGCGTTGTTTGCAATGGCCGCAAACAATATAGCGCCCAGACTCGCGCCCACCAAATCCCCAACGATCATAATTGGCAGTTGAGAGACGCTTAGGAATTGGTCAGGCTCGACCAAGGCCCACGCAAGGTGGTGAGTTAATGCGTTTATGAACGAGTAGATAACGGTCAGCACAAAGAGGTCGCGCAGTTGCGTAATATAGACTTCGCGCCCTCTTAGGATTTTGAAAATCTGAAAAGATATTAAGGGCCCGATGACAGAGGCGGCGGTGTTCAAGGCGGTAACGTCAACTGTGTCGTTTTTGAAAAAACAAATGATGATCACCCCAATTGCGGTCGCAGCGCTGCCGAAGAGGGAGCCCAAAATCAAAACATTAGCTAAACGAAGAAAAGCGGGTAAGTAGATCCAGCTAATATGATTTGAGAACTCAAAGAGTCTGAAGATAAACCCGTTAAACGTGTGAGCAAGAGCGTATGTGACCCCGATCAGTAGGGTCAAAATTAAAATCTCAAATTTAACGCGTTGCATCTAAAAGCTTTGCAAAATGTCCGTAAGTATGTGCTTGGGTTGATCGCCAGTAGCGGGTTCGATCATATCAAACCAATGGCGCATCTTATCAAAATTGGTGCGATTTAAGTTAGTATCATTATGAATTTAGTAATTTTTAAATTGCTCGCTGGCTTAGATATTTTTAGCAATTTGATGATTCAAGCCCCGGATAGATTCTCCCTAGATCCCTCATAGACTCGCGCTATTTGGAGCAACTCTTTATCTCCTTGGGGCTTGCCGATAAGTTGTAAGCCCATGGGAAGTCCTTGGTCGTTAAAGCCGGCGGGAACGCTGATGCAGGGCAGACCTGCGAAGGTGGCGTAAATGACGACCTCCATCCAGCGGTGATAGGTGTCCATGACGACTGGACCTTGGGGCGTTAGGATCTCACTTGGCCAGCGCAGGTTTTTGTCAAAAGGCCAAACTTGTGAGACAGGGAGAGCTAGAACATCGTGATGTTTAAAGTGCTCTAGCATGGCTTGGTAAAAAGCAGTCCGCAAAACGCTGGCTTGGGCAAGCGTTTTGGCCTCTATCCCAAGGGACTGCTCAAACTCCCAATGGGCCTCAGGTTTGAGGAGCATTTTGTTCTCTGGGCGAGCAAAGTAGGGGCTTAAGCGAACGCCCATGAGGGAGCTGCGCCAAGTAAGCCAGGCCTGCCAAACTGACTTTGGATCAAAGCGCGCATGCACAGGCTCTATCCGGACAAGCGCACTGCTACGCTCAAAGTTGTGAAGTGCGTTTTCACAGACCTTTCGTATTCCGGCCTCTAGGGGCAAGTAGCCATTGAGGTCTGCAAGCCAACCGACTCTGATTTGAGCCGGTGACTCTTGCACGGACTTGGATAAGTGCATTAAACTTTCTTTGTCCGTCAGCGCGTAAGGAGTCCTTGGGTCTGCTCCAGACTGCGTCTCTAAAAGAGCTGCTAGATCAAGGACGTTTCGTGCCATAGGGCCTTCGGTACTGAGTGTGGATAGGTACACATCCGCAGCAGGGTAATACGGCACGCGACCAACAGAGGGGCGCATGCCGTAGACGTTATTCCAGCCCGCTGGGTTGCGAAGACTGCCCATGAAATCAGATCCATCGGCGACGGGGAGCATCTTTAAGGCCAACGCAACTGCTGCGCCCCCGCTGCTGCCACCAGCAGACTTGGAGGGGTCAAAGGCGTTGCAAGTCACGCCAAATAGATCGTTAAAAGTGTGAGAGCCAAGACCGAACTCGGGGGTATTGGTTTTGCCGATCACAACTGCGCCAGCGTTTTTGATTCTCTCAACCATAAGGCCATCTTGGGTGGGCACAAAATCTCTCAAAATCCGAGAGCCCATGGTCGTTGGAATTCCCGCTGTGAGCGCCATATCTTTGATGGCGATGGGTAAGCCGTGCATCCACCCCATTGAGCGCCCTTCACTGAGCTGTTGATCCTTGACTGCAGCCAGGGCGATGAGCAAGGGACGGTCTAATAAACTAACAACTGCGTTGTAAGTGGGGTTAACTTCCTCGATCCGGTCCAAATAGGCGTTCATAACCTGCACACACGTTAGGCGCCTTTGGTGAATGGCAAAAGATAGCTCCAAAGCGGATAGGTCAATTATTTGCATATTACTGAGTCAAGAGGAAGGTAAAGTGGGGGAGAATGGATCTTAAAATAAATCTGGACAAGAAGTTCAAATTTTCAAGCGCGGGCTTTTTGATCTGCTGGTTTTGAATTTTTTGATCTTTAGGTTTGGATAGCAGCTGGCCCATGGTTTGTGATGGATGAAATCAACATGACTTTTATAGCGTTAGATGTGGGAAATACCCGCTTAAAGTGGGCGCAGTATGAGAGTTATAACCCGCAGGCCAAATTGTTAGGCCACGGCGCAGTCTTCCTTGAGAATATAGATCATTTGGGCGAAGAGGTTTGGAAGCATTTGCCCGTTCCTGATCGGATGCTGGGGTGTATTGTGGCGGGTGAGGCGATTCGTCGCCGTGTAGAAGAGCAGTTGGAGGTATGGGATTTAGAGCCCCAGTGGATTGTGCCCTCAACCTCTGAGGCGGGTTTAACCAATGGCTATGAATATCCCACTCGTTTAGGCGCTGACAGATGGGTTGCGATGATTGGCGCTCTGGCTCGCCACCGCGCAAGGCTGCTTGGCACCCAGCAAAGGCCCTTGGTGGTGGTGATGATAGGTACCGCCGTGACTGTCGACGCGGTCGATGCAACGGGTCATTTTATGGGCGGATTGATACTGCCCGGTCACGGCATCATGCTCAGGGCGTTGGAGTCGGGAACTGCGGGACTGCATGTGCCGACGGGAGAGGTGAAAACTTTTCCAACCAATACCAGTGATGCTTTGACAAGCGGTGGGACCTATGCCATTGCGGGTGCCATTGAGCAGATGGTTCAACACCTTCGGGCACGCACAGGGGCAGAACCCCTATGTATGATGACTGGAGGTGCGGGCTGGAAAATGGAGCCTTATCTAACCACTCCGTTTGAGTTGATTGATGGACTAATCTTCGATGGAATACTGCACACTGCAAGCAGTCGCTTCAGGGATAAGTGATCAAGGGGGGGGCGCGAGATTTGAAGTTGATATAACGCCTGAGTATGTTCGAAATCGGTACAGCGTTTTCAAGGAGTGCAAGGTCATTTAATCCAGGCTAAACTTGTACCTATTGGCAAAAAGCTGGTCCCTATTCGGTGAATCAGTCAACACAATAATTGCAAACTGAAAGTCTCCATCATGAATGTTTTAGATTCCATTTTGACCCAGGCCAGCTCGATCACTGCTGTGCGCAGGGACATCCACGCGCATCCGGAGCTGTGTTTTGAGGAAAACCGAACCGCAGACGTAGTTGCGCGCAAGTTGACCGAATGGGGGATAGAAATAGACCGAGGGATGGGGACAACGGGTGTTGTCGGCATTATTAAATCAGGCACCAGCTCAAAGGCGATTGGGCTGCGTGCAGACATGGATGCATTACCTATACAAGAGAAAAACACGTTTGAACACGCTAGCAAACACGTGGGCAAAATGCACGCTTGTGGGCATGATGGTCACACCGCAATGCTTTTGGCTGCGGCGCAGCATTTAGCCAAGAATAGGAATTTTGACGGTACTGTGTACCTGATCTTCCAACCCGCGGAGGAAGGCGGGGGCGGTGCCCGGGAGATGATCAAAGACGGGTTGTTTACAAAATACCCCATGCAGCAAGTTTACGGAATGCACAATTGGCCAGGTCTGGAAGTTGGACAATTCGCGGCAAGCCCGGGCCCTGTGATGGCCTCTAGTAACGAGTTCAAAATTGTCGTTAAAGGAAAGGGTTCACACGCTGCTTTGCCACACAACGGGATCGATCCAGTCCCGATTGCTTGCCAGATGGTGCAGGCATTTCAAACCATCATTACGCGCAATAAAAAACCAGTCGATGCGGGTGTGATTTCGGTGACAATGATTAATGCGGGGCACGCAACTAATGTTGTCCCCGACAGTTGTGTACTTCAAGGCACGGTGAGAACATTTTCCTTTGAAGTGTTGGATATGATTGAAAAGCGCATGCAAGTGGTGGCCGAGCACGTCTGTGCAGCGCATGAGGCGCAGTGTGAGTTTGAGTTCCGCAGAAACTATCCACCGACCATCAATCATGCAAGTGCAGTCGAAGAGGTGAGAAAAGTACTCGCTCAAGTCGTTAGCCCCGAACAGGTGTTGGCACAAGAGCCAACCATGGGTGCAGAAGATTTCTCCTACATGCTCCAAGCTTTACCCGGCGCTTACTTTTTCATCGGGAATGGAGAGGGCGCACACCGCCATGTCGGTCACGGGGAAGGACCATGCACGCTACACAACCCGAGCTACGACTTTAACGATGATTTGATCCCCTTGGGGGGAACGGTCTGGGTTAAATTGGTTGAGTCTTTATTGGCAAAGTGATATTGCAACTTAAGGCTTCCAACTCCTGAGTACAACTTCGATTCAGGGCCGTTGCACCTGGGTGTCGTAAGCTTTTAGCAAGTTTTGCAGGTGAGCACGTTCGTGCTCTTCTAAATAAGGTAGCAAAAGTCTTAGTAACTGCACGGCACCCTTTAGTACGGACTGTTGAGCGTTAGCATCCTCAAGGGCGTTTCTGGGGTCTCGCACGTATTCGTAGCTTAACCACCAGGTCAAAATCACAACCATGTGAACCGCTAGTGCTTGGCGGTCCTCCACGCTTATTTGCAGAGCGCTTGATAACTCTAAGCCTTGAAGAAGGGATTTAAATGCGCTGGTCTTGTGCAGAATGACATCTTTGATCTCTGACTCAAGGAGTCGATTGCGACTGAGCAAGTCGTTTAAATCTCTGTATAAAAACCGGTATTCCCAAACAATTTCAAATATGGAGTGAATAAAAAACCAAGCATCTTCAATGTTCCTGATGTCTGTGGCTGCAGCGAGAAGCGGTATGAGAGCTTTTTGATAGCGATCAAAAAGCGCGTTCACCAACTCCTCTTTAGCGGGGAAATGGTAGTAAAGATTGCCTGGACTGATGTTCAGGTCAGAGGAGATGAGAGTGGTGGATACATTGGGCTCGCCGTAACGATTAAAGAGCGCAAGGGATGCGTCCAAAATACGTTGAGCAGTGCGTCTAGGCGCTTTTGTTGCCATAGGATAGGAGCCGAAGTCTAAGTGGTCACGGAAAAATCACTCTAACTCAGAAGCCGGAAAAAGAAACGCGGGTTCTTACCAGTGTCATCGGTTTAAAGTGTGTAAAGTTCACTGCACGACTCTCCCGCTGCGCCGCTCTTAAGCTGGGTCCCCTTTAGACTTTTGCGTAGAGCTTGTCTTGCGCTTGGGGGCCTCTTTGGCGCCCAGTTGTTTTTCTAGTGACTCAATACGCTCAAGAAGCGACTGGAGTTGCTCAGCGCTGGGCACACCCATGCGGTATAGAGCTTTGGCGACGCGGTCTTCAAAGATGGTCTCTAGTTTGTCCCATTGACCCGTTGCCTTTTGATTGAGCTCTTGTGCGATGCCAGTCATCTTTTGAGTGGCCTCGTGCAATTTGGATTCTGCAGTTTCCTGTGTTTTCTTTTGAAGATCCATGCCGTTTTTAACCAAAGTCTCAAAAGCCTTTCCGCCCTCTTGTTGGGCTTTGGAGAAGGCGCCGAGACCGGCGAGCCAGATTTGCTGGGCCGATTCTTTCATGGTATCTGTGAACGCTGTGGGATCAAAATGAGGGGGTTTTGTGGTCATGCGCAAGGCCTCTTTGTTGGTTTAACTGAGCTTACTTTAAATCAAATTTAATTGAATGTTTAGTATGCAAAGACTAATCTGTTGGTTCCAGGTATTTTAGGGTGATATGAGCGCGGTGCAGTCCTGGTCGGCGCCAGCGCCGGGCAATCTAGAACTACAATGCTCAATTACTAAATTTGAGAATAAAAGCTAATTCATGAAATGGTACGTTGTCCACACTCGACCTCGCCAAGAGGAGCGAGCGTTAGAGAATTTAACCCGCCAAGGGTATACCGCTTGGATGCCTTGGTTGGAGATTGAGAAGGTCAGACGTGGACGAATTACCAAAGTCATAGAGCCCATGTTTAGTCGGTATTTGTTTATACAGCTAGACCATGTGAACACCAACTGGAGCCCAATCAGATCAACACTTGGTGTTAGTAAATTAGTAACCTTTGGCAACCAAGCTGCTGCGGTGCCGGACGCTCTTGTGGAGACGTTGCGTCAATCACCAGCCCAAGACACAAAACGTATTCTTACCAAGGGTGATGTGGTTGAGTTTGTACAGGGCCCCCTAAAGGGGATGACAGGGGTGTTTGATCAACAAGACGGGGACTTGCGAGCGATGGTGTTGATTGAGCTGATCAGTCAGTCTCACAAGGTTCATGTCTTGCTTGAAGAAGTCAAGCCCGTAGTTATTTAATAATCGAATTACATGCAAAGCATACCCAAACACATTGCGATGATCATGGACGGCAACGGTCGCTGGGCCAAAAAAAGGTTGTTGCCCAGAGCGGTTGGCCACGTAAAGGGCGCCTCAAACGTCAGGTCTATCGTGCAAGCTTGTACACACTACGGGGTAGAGTATTTAACGCTCTTTGCCTTTAGTACTGAGAACTGGCGTAGGCCGGAGGATGAGGTATCTACGCTAATGGATCTTTTTATTCAGTACTTGGATAAAGAGGTCAGCGAGATGCGTGAGGCGGGTATTCGTTTTCGTATCATCGGTGACCGCAGCGCTTTTGCGCCCTCTCTTCAAGAGCGCATTGAGCGCGCTGAGCGAGAGACGAGTCACAACACAAAACTGCATTTAACCATTGCGGCTAATTACGGGGGGCAGTGGGATATTTTGCGAGCGGCTCAACTTTGGATGCAGGCTAATCCAAACTCCTCCATTGGTGAATTAGAGCCTGCGGGGTTAAAGAATTATTTAAGCACTCACGAACTCCCAGACCCGGACTTGTTGATTCGAACGGGGGGCGAGTCAAGGCTGAGCAACTTCCTGCTTTGGCAGATGGCCTATACAGAGCTTTATTTCACTGAAACGTACTGGCCTGAATTTGATAAGCCGGAGTTAGAGCTAGCCCTTGATTGGTTTAGCAAACGAGTGCGTCGCTTTGGACAGACTGATGAACAAGTTTTAGGAGAAAACTAGTCGTACGTCTGACAAATTTTCGAAAAATACAGATTAATGATTTCCAAATACGTTAATTTATGAAAATTTGTGGAAAAATACGGCTTCTCTTATAAAGAGAGCATTGACCCGTTATGGTTCGTGCCGGTGATTACCCGCCATCAACGACGGGCTTGCCAATGTTTAGGACAGACATATTCCTGTCAATTTTTATTAAGTTTTATTAAGGTTAAACCTCATGAAGAGTGAAAATCGTACGGCTCACCCCCGCAAGGAACATTCTGTGCCACGTACTGGTAAGTGCATAGCAATGATTGATAGTCATTACATGGCTTGGTTACTCAAACAAGAGTCCGAAGAGGACAACGAATCAATTAACAGGCAGTCCCTAATCCCTGCCCTTACACAGGCTTTAAAAACAGCGGGCCTCGCTGTGGATATTCAACGTGTTTATTGGTATACAGATACAGAGGAAGAGCAATATCTCAACGATCAAATCATCCGCCTCGTTCGCTCCGAGCAAGCCGAGGGTAGCGACGCGTTACTCCAACTGATGAGTGGAGATTTGAAACGCTTAGCTGAGAACAAGGCGTGTGATCATATTTTGATTGCGAGTGATGACGAGAGAATATTAGGCCTTGTTGACGATGCACAGTTAAGAGGTATCGGAGTTCATTTATTAGCCGATGAGTCCGCAAGACATATGGATCAATTGGCCAGCGCAGATCCCGATTGGTGTCGTCTTTTGGCGCATGCAGATCGTAGGATTTTTCTGCAAGCTGCAGGTATTCGCGATTTGACGCATACGACTAAAGCAGCGCCTGCCACACCGGCAGTGCCTGCAGCGCCTTTGGACCCAGAGGCCATGCGCGTGAAGCTCCTAGAGGTGGTGAATGGGTGGTGGGCCGATGAGCCTCAAGATATTCAAGATGATTTGAGGGATGAGCTTTTGAACAACCAAGGTATTCCCCAAGAAGTTGATCGCCATTTGTTGTTGCGCGTGAGAAAGGTGCTTGAGCGTCCTCTCAGCTTCCCTGAGAAAAAAATGTTGAGAGAGATGGTTCGCAACACGGTCTTAGGTCTTGCGCAAGATACGGTCGCTGCCACTCTAGCGCCTGCGCCGGCGCATGCGACAGAGCCGGTCATGCCTGCTTAAATCTCATCTCCGAGCTGAAACCAAGCTCCACGCAAAGCCCAGTATTTTGACGATCTCAAAGTACTGGGCTTTTTACAATCTAGACCCTCTATTTCGTCTGTTAAAGTTTTGTTACAGTGTTAGGGTTGAGGCGTTGCAATTTTGCGCTCAATCTTTCGTACACTATCTATACGTTTGAACATTGAGATTTGCGGGAGCACTTCGTTTGACGTGGCTGAAGAATCTTAAAACTAAAGCTAAAGCCATAACCTCAACCTCAACCCCAACCCTAACCCCAACACTTTAATACGCTACATCATGAGTGATACCCCACACAGCGATATCCACAGTCAGGCTGACATTTTGGCCCAGGCATTGCCATACATCAGAAAATTTCACGGCAAAACTTTGGTGATCAAATACGGCGGTAACGCAATGACAGACCCCAAGTTGCAGGCTGACTTTGCAGCCGACGTGGTGCTTTTAAAGTTGGTGGGCATGAACCCCGTTGTTGTTCACGGAGGCGGGCCGCAGATTGAGACTGTACTTAAGCGGCTTGGCAAGAAAGGCGAATTTGTTCAAGGCATGCGCGTTACCGATGAGGAGACTATGGAGGTGGTTGAGTGGGTTTTAGCCGGCGAAGTGCAGCAAGACATCGTCGGGTTGATTAACCAAGCAGGGGGCAAAGCAGTGGGCTTGACAGGGCGAGACGGGGGCATGATTCACGCTCAGCGTCTCAAAATGATTGATAACAAAGACCCCTCTAAGGAAATTGATGTGGGTCTGGTGGGTGAAATTGTGGGTATTGATCCCAGTGTTGTGAAGGCTTTGCAAGATGATGCTTTCATACCCGTCATCAGTCCCATCGGATTCGGTGAAAACAATGAGTCCTACAACATCAATGCTGATGTTGTCGCTGCCAAGTTGGCTACTGTCTTGCAAGCCGAGAAATTGGTGTTACTGACCAACACAGAGGGTGTTTTGGATAAAAGCGGGAAATTACTGACGAATTTATCTGCCAGAGAGATTGATGAACTGTTTGAAGACGGTACGATCAGTGGGGGGATGCTCCCTAAAATTAGTGGTGCATTAGATGCGGCAAAGAGTGGCGTAAACTCAGTCCATATCATTGATGGCCGAGTACCGCACGTTTTGCTGTTAGAGGTTTTGACGGAGCAAGCCTTTGGGACAATGATCCGGTCCCACTAATCAATTGCAAGGGGGTTTCGAATGGTTGATGAGACGTTGTCCAGTGCACCTGATGCACCCGATGAAGCGCAGGGTGCAACCCCCTCCTCTAGTCGACGAAGGCCAAAGCCAGGTGAGAGAAGACTTCAGATTTTGCAGGCACTGGCTTTGATGCTTGAGCAACCCGGATTTGACAGAATCACCACTGCCGCCTTGGCCGCTAACTTACAAGTCAGTGAGGCCGCTCTCTACAGGCACTTTGCCAGCAAAGCTCAAATGTTTGAGGGTTTGATTGAGTTTGTGGAGCAAAGTCTATTTTCTTTAATCAATCAAATCGCTGAAAGGGAGACACCTGCCCCTTTGAAAGCACATCAAATTGCAACTGTCATTTTGCAGTTCGCTGAGAAAAATCCCGGAATGACCCGTGTGATGGTCGGCGACGCATTGGTGTTTGAGAATGACCGTTTGCAAACTCGTATGAATCAATTCTTTGACCGTATTGAGTCGGTACTGCGTATTGTTTACAAAGATGCGGCGCAGCAAGAAAAATCAACAACGCCAACTGTGGACGCACAGATGCAAGCCAGTGCATTGGTGACCTATGTGATTGGAAGATTGGTGCGCTATACCCGCTCAGGATTTAAGAGAGCACCAACAGAGTATTTAGAGGTCACGCTCAGGCTGTTTTGAGCCTGGCGCGCGACGACCCTTCCCCTGCTCGGTCCCATCTCAAGTCATTGCGCTTTAAATACTGACGCCGACTAATTTACCTGCGTTGATAATTTCTTGCCAAGTCGCATCATCAATCGGAACACCGCTCTTTAGTCGCTCTGCTCTTTTTTGACGCTCGGGCTCTCCTGCCAGTCTCACCCCTTGTGAGCCGGGAGCGTCTGGGCTGTTTCGCAGCCAGTCTATAAACTCAAGCGTTTCGTGCGCAAAAGTGGCCTCGGTTCCAAGACGTTTAGGATCGATCAAAATGGTGAGCATGCTGTTGAGCACCGCGCGTCTTGCGTCCGCTTGTCTGTGCCACGTACCTCCGCCCGACAAAGCGCCACCTAAGAGTTCACAAGCAACTGCAAGCCCAAATCCCTTATATTGCCCAAACGGCATTAAAGCGCCCATTTTGCCGTTGGACTGGGGCACTACAACGACGCCCGGATTGGTTGTTGGGTTGCCGTGCTCATCGATCAAGGTGCCTGGCTCAACACTTTTACCCTCGTTGTGTGCAACTCTCATTTTGCCTTGCGCAACCCGACTGGTTGCGAAATCTAATATAAAAGGTTCGCGTGCGCTCTCGCCCACACCTACGGGGATGCCGATACAACAAGGGTTGGTCCCATAGCGTCCATCCCCGCCTCCGTAGGGTGCAACGATAGGGCGGGAATTAACACTAACAAAATGAATAGAGATCCACTGATGAGCCACAGCCATCTCGGCGTAGTGTCCTATGCGTCCCAAGTGATGTGCATTAGACAAAGACATGATGCATGAGCCGTGGGCGCGCACCCGCTCAAACGCCAGCTCCATGGCCTGCACGCCCACATTTTGGCCAAAGCCCCTTTGACCGTCCAGGCCAAGGAGTGTTCCGGTGTCAACATGTGTTTGAATTTTGGCGTTGGGGGTTAGATTTTTCTCAAGCACAGCGTCAACATAGCGTGGCGCCATGCCTACCCCGTGAGAGTCATGGCCACTTAGATTGGCGAGTACCAAATTAGAGGCGACTTGATGGGCCTCCTCGGGGCTACTTCCTACGGCCTTAAATAGTGAAGCAATTTTTTCTTCAAGCTCTTTTGATTGAATAATGATCGACATGGGGAAGCATCCTCTTTGTTTTACGGGGGTATTTTTGCATTGATTGCTGAATGCCAGTCCAGCAAGGGGTGACGCTCATCTACATCACAGCACCGAGTTGCCAGGGTACAAACTCACTTTGACCGTAGCCGTGTAATTCACTCTTGGTGGGCTCGCCACTGGCGCTTTGAAGCATTTGTTCAAATATTAATTTACCCATCTGTTCGATGCTTTGCGTACCGTCAATAATTTCGCCGCAGTTGATATCTATATCCTCTTCTTGTCTTCTCCATAGGGCTGAGTTTGTAGCCAACTTGAGGGAAGGCGATGGGGCACATCCATAAGCGGAGCCACGCCCAGTTGTGAAGCAAATTAAATTTGCACCACCCGCAACCTGTCCTGTTGCGCTGACAGGATCGTATCCGGGGGTGTCCATGTAGACAAACCCCTTGGCAGTAACGGGTTGTGCGTACTCATAGACCGCATTCAAATTGGTCGTGCCTGCTTTTGCAACGGCACCTAAGGATTTCTCCAAAATGGTTGTCAGGCCGCCCGCCTTGTTGCCTGGGGATGGATTGTTATTCATCTCTCCTTGGTTCATCTCTGTGTAGCGTTCCCACCAGCGGATGCGCTCGATCAGTTTTTCACCGACGCCTTGGTTAATCGCTCTTCGAGTGAGTAGGTGTTCGGCTCCGTAAATTTCGGGCGTCTCGCTTAATATAGCTGTGCCGCCGTGGGCAACCAACAAATCCACCGCAGCCCCGAGTGCTGGGTTCGCACTGATGCCGGAGTATCCATCAGAGCCCCCGCACTGCAAGCCTACGGTCAAGTGCGATGCGTCACATGGGACACGCTCTACTTTATTGGCCTCTGGCAAGATGGCGTTAATTTGAGCAATACCCAGCGCGATGGATTTGGCTGTGCCGCCCGTGTCTTGAATGTTGTAGGTGTAGAGTTGTTTGCTTTGTGCGAGGTGAGAGTGTTCTAGCCATGTGCTAATTTGGTTTGCCTCACAGCCAAGTCCAACCATCAAGCAAGCCGCAAAATTTGGGTGCCTTGCGTAGCCGGCCAAGGTGCGCTCAAGCACCTGCATGCCCAGGCCTTGGTGGTCCATACCGCAACCCAGTCCGTGGCTCAGTGCTATCACCCCGTCCACGTTGGGGTAATTTTTCAGGGCACTTGGGTTGGTGCGTTTGGAGAAATGTTCTGCAATAGCGCGCACCACAGTGGCTGAGCAGTTGACGCTGGACAATATGCCAATGTAGTTGCGAGTTGCTACGCTTTTGTCGGCGCGTACATATCCCATAAACGTCGCAGACATTCTTGGAGCGTCAGTTTTTACATCTGCGCAGTAGGCGTAGTCTCTGGAGAACCCACCCTTCTCTGCGCCCAGATCTAAGTTGTGAGTGTGCACATGCTCGCCAGGGTGAATGGGTCGGCTTGCAAAACCAATGATTTGGTTGTAGCGTCGAACGGGCTCCCCCTGTGCGATTTCCTTTGTTGCTACTTTATGCCCAGCAGGGATCAGTCCTTTGACGGTGCATTCCTCAAGGGTTGCGCCGCCCACAAGTTGCGCCCGTGCGATGACAACGTTATCGTTGGCGTGAAGTCGAATATAAGAATTCATAAAATCGTATGGAGAGTATGAGAATTTTGGAAGGACTTGATATTAGCGGACGAAAGGGGGGTTGCGTTTTAAAAAGTGGGAGAGGAAGGGTAATTCCTCATGCGAATAAGCTCCCCAATAAACGCATAATAGAAAGCTGAGCAAGCTCACTCGGTGAGTCGATCTTTAAGCCGATTGGAATCTGCAAAACTTGCGAATTTGGAACCATTAATCTCCAGCAAATCTTAATTATCTAAGCCTTAAACAAAAAACTAAATTGCTGGGCGCACCTTGTGTTTTACAAAATAAACCGTGCATAGCCCATATACCGCAAAGCAAAGCAAAGCACAGCACAACATATCTGACCCATGCCAACAGCAATACCGCTCTCTCGATGCCTATTGGGTTTGAGGGGCTCACTGATGTTGTTAAGAAAACATGCGAATCTCAAAATGATAGAAACACAGGAGCAAAAGCCATGAGACTAAAAGGGAAAATAGCCGTCGTCACGGCTGCAGGACAAGGGATAGGACGTGCATCCGTGCTGGCCATGGCCAGCGAGGGTGCGCAGGTCATTGCAACGGATGTGAACGCTGAGTTACTAAAGTCTTATGCAGGGGTTGCAGGTGTTCAAACTGCACAGCTTGATGTTTTAGACAAACAGGCCATTCATGCCTTCATCGCAAAGCTTGACCGAGTGGACGTGGTATTCAACTGCGCGGGCTTTGTCCATAGCGGAACAATTTTGGATGCTACAGATGATGATTGGGCATTTGCATTCAATTTGAATGCGCGAGCGCAGTTTTGGATGATCCAAGCAGTGCTCCCCAAAATGATTGCCCAACAAGCGGGCAGCATTATCAATATGTCCAGTGTTTGCTCAAGCGTCAGAGGTTTGCCTAATCGCTTTGTATACGGGGCTAGTAAAGCTGCAGTTCTGGGCCTAACAAAGAGCGTGGCTGCCGACTTCGTAAAAGACGGTATTCGCGTCAACGCTATCTGTCCGGGGACGGTTGATACGCCCTCCTTGCACGACAGAATTGCACAGTTTGAGGATCCCGTTCAAGCACGCAAAGACTTCATCGCTAGGCAGCCTATGGGGCGTTTGGCAAGCGCAGAGGAGATTGCGCCTATTGTTGTCTACCTCGCCTCAGATGAGGCACGCTTTGCGACGGGTAATGCGTTCATGGTGGACGGGGGGATGACCATTTAAAAATAGTCATCGAATTGCATAAAGATTTTAAAAGAGCGGAGTAACTATGAACCAATTAGATTTAAAGGGCCGTCACGCAGTGGTGACGGGTGGAGCCACGGGACTTGGCTACGCCATCGCACACCGTGTGCTTGCCTCGGGGGGCGAAGTAACGCTTTGGGATAGAGACGAGGCGGGGATGGGCAAAGCTCAGGAAACGCTATTAGCGGTGTTCCCAAACTCGCAGGTCCGTGGTGTGCGGGTTGATGTGGCCTCATATGAAAGCGTGGCGCAGGCCAGCGCCAAAACGATAGCGTCCAAAGCAGTCGACATTTTGGTCAACTGCGCGGGTATCACGGGCCCTAACACCAAGGTGTGGGATTATCCCGTAGAGGCTTGGCGTGATGTGATGGATGTGAATGTCAATGGCCTTTTTTACTGTTGCAAAGAGTTGTCTGCGCACATGAGGGAGAGACCCTTCGGGCGCATTGTGAATATAGCCTCAGTAGCGGGTAAAGACGGAAATCCCAATGCAAGCGCTTACAGCGCAAGCAAAGCGGCGGTGATTGGGTTGACCAAGTCCTTGGGTAAGGAGCTTGCAGACACCAATGTTCGTGTGAACTGCGTAACACCCGCAGCAGTGAAGACAGCTATCTTTGATCAAATGTCTGGTGAGCACATACAATTCATGTTGAGCAAAATACCCATGGGTCGATTTGGATTGCCTGAGGAAGTTGCGGCCTTGGTGTGTTGGTTGTGCAGCGAAGACTGCTCTTTCTCAACGGGTGCGGTATTTGATTTGTCGGGTGGTCGTGCCACTTATTAAAGGCGAATGTTGAAATTCAATAGTAAAAGTAGTTATCAATTTTTAATGGAGTCAAAATGAAATTAGTACGTTACGGAAAAGTTGGAAAAGAAAAGCCAGGTTTAATTGATGCAGACGGCAACATAAGAGATTTAAGCCACATCATTGCAGATATCACGCCTGAGCTTTTGAGCGATAAAGAGCTCAAAAAACTCTCTAAATTAAAGCCTGAAAAATTACCTTTGGTGCGCGGCAAACCCCGTCTGGGCTGTCCTTTCACAGGATCGGGTAAGTTTATTGCAATTGGTTTGAACTATGCAGACCACGCTGCAGAGGCTGGAATGCCTTTGCCGAAAGAGCCTATTATTTTCACAAAACCTACCAGCTGTATCCAAGGACCTGATGATGATGTCATGCTCCCCAAAGGATCCGTTAAAAGCGATTGGGAGGTGGAGTTGGGTGTGGTCATCGGAACCAAGGCATCTTATGTTTCTTTGAAAAATGCTTTAGATCACGTCGCTGGCTATTGCACGATCAATGATGTCAGCGAGCGTGAGTATCAAATAGAGCGCGGTGGAACTTGGGACAAGGGAAAGGGGTGCGATACCTTTGGGCCCATTGGACCTTGGTTGGTGACAAGGGATGAAGTGCCCAATCCACAGAAACTAGATATGTGGATGGATTTGAACGGTAAGCGCATGCAAACCGGAAACACAAAGACGATGGTATTCAATGTTGCTAAGTTGATCAGTTATACAAGCCAGTTTATGACCTTGTATCCTGGTGACATCATTACAACGGGTACGCCTCCAGGCGTGGGTATGGGCGTTAAAGTAAATGGCAAGCCCGCACCTGTGTTTTTGAAGGCCGGTGACGTGATGACTCTTGGCGTGCAAGGTTTGGGACATCAAACGCAAAAAGTGATTGCTTATAAAAAGCAAAAATAAAGTAGCAAAAATGCACCTGAGTTAAATGAGTCTGATGCAGACTCATTCAGGCACCACAACCCAAGCGGTCTAAATAATAGGCTTGCAGGTTGTGGTTTTTTTTGGGCAATCAAAAATGCTCGTGCAAGAAACTCTGGACTTACTATGGATTCCAATTAGCCCAGCTTGACCCCAATTGCATCTAAGGCGCTTGCGACCTTAAATTCTTCCTCGTCAAAGAGCTTATCGCCCAAGGGATTGGGTGCGCCAGTGATTGCGATATTTTGAAAATCGTAAAGCCTTGCGTCCATGAGATGAGAGGGGGCAATGTTTTGCAAAGAGCGAAATATATTTTGAACTCTGCCCGGAGATTTTCTCTCCCACTCTCTCAGCATATTACCGACCACTTTGCGTTGCAGATTTTCTTGACTGCCGCAAAGGGTACAAGGAATGATGGGGAATGCGCTGTGTAAGGCCCAGTCGCTTAAATCATTCTCAGGGACGTAAGAGAGTGGTCGAATCACTATGTGGCGACCATCGTCGCTGACAAGCTTAGGGGGCATCGTTTTTAGCTTTGCACCGAAAAACATATTCAAAAAGAATGTTTGCAAAATATCATCCCGGTGATGGCCAAGCGCAATTTTTGTTGCGCCAAGTTCATCGGCGACTCTGTATAAAATGCCCCTGCGAAGGCGGCTACACAGGCTGCACATCGTTTTGCCTTCAGGGATTTTGTCTTTCACAATCGAGTAGGTGTCTTGGTTTTCGATATGAAAGTCAACCCCAAGCTCAGTGAGGTAACGGGGCAACACGTCGGCTGGGAAGCCGGGTTGCTTTTGATCTAAATTGACCGCGACGATGTCAAAGTGAATGGGCGCTCGGGCGCGTAGTTTGAGCAAAATATCCAGCATGGCGTAGCTGTCTTTGCCCCCCGATACACAGACCATCACCTTATCGCCTTCGCTGATCATGTTGTAATCAACGATGGCTTGCCCGGTCAGTCTACAAAGCCTCTTTTCAAGTTTGTGAGCTTCGCGCTCTTTGATAAAACGCGATGACTGCGTTGATCCGTTCGGTGATTCAGGTGTTTTAGGTGTTTCAGCTGCTTCAGGCGCATCAGATGCATCAGATTCATTCGGTGCAACAGGCCTATAAGCGCGCACATTCTCCTCCCGGTTCGTGGAGTCTAAATCTGTATCTAACCAAGAATGCATTTGCACTGTGTTCACCATTGTCCTGTTTCAATGCGAATAGCAACTTCGCAGTCACTGAAGATTTCAAGTTTGGCAATCTTCACTCTAACCCCAATCACCCCGCTCAGCTGCATCAATCGAAGTGCTAACTTACCAATTAAACTCTCAAGCAAATTAACATGCACGGCTGTGCACTCGCTGATGATAATTTGTCGGACCTTGCGGTAATCAAGGACGTGTAAGATTTCATCATCACGGGGTAAAAGGGGCTGGGTGCCGAAATTAAGTTCTGCGTCAACTTGAATTGGCTGAGGTTTTATTTTCTCATGCTCCAATATTCCAAGATTTGCGTCAAAGCGAAGACCCGTAAGGGTGAGAATTTGATTGCCTTTGCTTAGCATAGAAGTTTCTTTTGTTTATTGCGCTGGTTTTAACCGAAAGACCTCTACGCCAACGGCTGCGCAGTCTGGATAGACGTCGGGTTTAAACGAGCTCACCTTCGCCGCTTTGACCCCTGGGTGTAAGAGGAGTTTGTTGAGTACATCGTCAACCAAGCTCTCTTGGAGGTTGATGTGGCCCTGTTCAATACGCTCAAGCACAACTCCTCTAATAAAGTCATAGTCAACGACTTCCTCTATTGAGTCAGAGGATGGTGTGCTGAGCGATAGGGGGACATAGAGCTCGACGCCGATGATCAGGCGCTGGGGAGCGGTCAGCTCAAAATCGTGAATTCCGATACGTGCTTTGACCTCGAAACCAGTGAGGAATAATTTTCTACACTCATTCATGAGTGTCCATTCTTGTGCGTTATTTGTCATGGTTTGGAGAGTAGGAGTTGGTCTGTGACGAACATAATATCCCTGGCTGTTGGGATAAGGTGTTGGCCATTATCGACCTTGATGGTGGTGCCAGTAATGTGGGAGTTTTGGGCTAGAAAGAGCACACTTTGTGCGACTTCCTCTGGTGCAGTGGGGGTGCCCATTAGGTTGGCTTTGCTGGCTATTTTAAAGTTCTCCAAATTTTGGGGTCCACTTGGATAGATGAGTCCGGGGGATACAGCGTTCACCCTAATGTGAGGGCCAAAAGACTGGGCTTGAAGGGCGACGAGCCGCTCCAAGGCGAGTTTGGAGACGGTATAAGAGAAGTAGTCTGGATTTAAGTTAAAAACTTTTTGATCCAAAATGTGAATGATACTTGCGGGGCCTTTCGGGGTTCCAGGGGGTGTCTTGGAAATAGATTCGTAAAACCATTTTCCAAACCGCATAGGAGCTATCAAATTTACACGCAGTTGCTCTAGCGCTTGTTCTTCTTGGAAATCATGTGCATTATCGGGAACAAAGAGGGAGGCGTTGTTCACAATGCAACTTAGCGTGTTGTGAGAAATCTCTTGTACGTGGTGATAGAGTTCATGACAACTTTGCTCGCTCTCAAGCTCAGCAAAGAACGTGTGAGCAAGCACCCCAAGTGCGCGCACTTCCCTGCAAAGTGCCTGAGCCTCGCTCTCAGAATTGCGATAATGGCAGATGAGATTCCAGCCAGCATTTGCAAATGCGAGGCCTATCTCACGCCCAAGGCGGGTTGCACCACCTGTGACAAGAACCCAAGCAGACATAAAACCACACAAAAGGATTGAACAACTTGCATTCTCACAAATTTTTGGATCCTTTGCCTCAATCTGGTCTTAAAGTTGAGCCGAAAACAGATTTAGAAGCATCAATTCGTGGCCTTATTGATGAAGGCGAAGGGTGGATTGACTTTGCACGGTTTATGTCTACTGCGCTTTATGACCCTAAGAATGGTTATTACAGTTCTCAAAATAGGCAAATTGGGGGGTCTCCTGCGTCTGGCAGTGATTTTGTGACTGCGCCTGAACTCACTCCTTCTTTTGGGCGTGCGCTTGGCAATAGCGTAGCCCAGGCTTTGGAGGAGTCTCAAACCGATGAAATCTGGGAGTTCGGCCCGGGGACGGGGGAGTTGGCGCGACAATTACTGGAGCACTTGGGCGATCGAGTCAGAAAATACACGCTCGTTGATCTCTCGGGTGAATTAAGGGGGCGCCAAGCCTCGACACTCCTCGCCTACCGTGACAAGGTGAACTGGGTCAGTGAGCTGCCACCCGTCATGCAAGGGGTGGTGATTGGCAACGAAGTGCTGGACGCGATTCCCGTTAACATATTAAAACGCAGCTCCGGCGCCTGGTTCGAGCAGGGTGTGACCTACTCGCACGCGCGGACAGGTCCGCAAGGCTTTGAATGGTCATTGCGTGAGACCGCACTTCGTCCGCCCATTGAGGAGGGGCTTACGGGAGATTATTTGACCGAGGTACACCCTCAGGGTGAGGCTTTCATTCAAACGCTCGTACAAAAATTCAAGCGCGGCGTCTTCTTCTTTATAGATTACGGCTTTGGGGAGCGTGAGTATTACCACCCCCAAAGACATATGGGCACTTTGATGTGTCACTTTAGGCATACAGCGGATGACAATCCACTTGTTTTAGTGGGGCACAAAGACATCACGGCGCATGTGAACTTTACTGGGGTGGCTTTAGCTGCACAAGAGGCGGGGGCAGAAGTTCTGGGCTATACGAGCCAGGCCCATTTCCTCATTAATTCGGGGTTATTGGTGGGTTTGGAGAACGTAGAGAGTTCGCAAAGGGCTCCAGCCCTTAAACTCATCAATGAGCATGAGATGGGAGAGCTCTTTAAGGTGTTGGTGCTAGGTGTTGGGGTGAGTTTTGATCCGCTTGGGTGCGAACGCGGGGACCGCACGCATACTTTGTAGCGTCCTTAGATTTTAAATACCATTTCAACCTAATAATTTCAATAAATCCAATAAGTGTATGTATGTTGAGATGGCTCGCGTTAATTTTAATCATGATGGTCCTTTTGCAATATTTTGGACCCACGTTACAACGTTTCAAGTTCGGCAGACTACCGGGGGATTTGAGGTTCATTTTTCTGGGGCGAACTTGGTATTTGCCGATTACTTCTACTTTTTTGGTCAGTGTGGCACTTGAGCTCTTGTCAAAACTGATCTAATCCACAGCAACGCTAAGTCGCCTCTCAATCCAAAATGTTTACCGATCACACGCTCACTTTACATATCCTTAGCCTGCTGCGGCTATTATCCAAATAGGGTCTTTGCCAGGCGAGTCAATCAATTATGAAGTTCAAAATTTTCGGTAAAAATTATCTTGTCAGTTCAAAACGGTTAGCGGTCCTCATTGGGGTAGTTTTGTTGACGACTGGGCTTGTCGGGGGATGGTTTTATTGGCGTGCAGTTTCTAATAGTTCAGACGGCGCTAACAACGCAATCGGTTCAAGCGCTGCAAGTTGGGGGGGTATGGGTGCGGGCATGGGCATGTGGGGCTCTAGAGCCCCAGGCTCTGGATTTGGCAGGCCCCAGCCCGTTAGTGCCGGAGTCGTTCGCCGTATGGATGTTCGACACACAATTAACGCGTTGGGGACCATGACAGCTTTGAATACTGCAACGGTCCGGGCGAAGGTTGATGCGCAGTTAAAGGCGTTGCATTTCAAAGAGGGTTCACTTGTGAAAGCGGGACAAGTGCTCGCTGATCTGGACACCCAAAATTTAGATGTACAACTGACTCAAGCTCAAGGGCAACTTGAGCGTGATACGGCGCAGTACAAGAATGCGCTTGTCGATCAACAGCGCTATAAAGATCTCCTCACCAAGGACGCCATTGCCGCTCAGCAAGTCGATACGCAAGATGCTTTGGTGCGTCAACTCAAAGGCACTGTCTTGATCGATCAAGGTGCACTAGATAGTGCAAGATTGCAGCTGTCATATACCCATGTCACTGCGCCAATATCAGGAAGAATCGGCTTAAAGCAAGTGGAGATTGGTAGTTTGGTTCGCGCGAGCGATCCAAACGGGTTGGTCACAATTACTCAGTTTCAACCCATTGCTGCAGTATTTGCCGTTCCCGAGAAGTACGTTCCTATGATTCAAAGGAAGCTGCACAAGGGCACGCCTTTGCCCGTTGAGGTTTGGGATAGCGAGTTGTCAAAGCAACTTGCAGTAGGACGGGTCTCGCTCACTGACAATGCTATCGATATCAGTACGGGAACGCTCAAGTTAAAGGCTATATTTGACAATAAAGATGAATCTTTATTTCCCAATCAATTCACTAATATTAAGTTACAACTCGATGTTTTTGAAAACACACTTGCTGTACCTAGCGCTGCTGTGCAGCGCGGTGCGCTGGGAACTTTTGTGTATGTCATCAATGACGACAGCACGGTTACGCCGCATGTGGTCAAGTTGCTCGCCTTAGACGGTGAGTGGCAAGCGGTAGAGGCAGACCTTAAGCCTGGGTCCAGGGTTGTGCTGGACGGTGCAGACCGCTTAAGGGCTCAAAGTAAAGTAGAGGTGATTAAGACAATCGATGCAAGTGGAGTCAGTGGTACCAATGGTGCTAGCGGTGCCAGCGGTGTGAGTAGCGTTATTAATTCTGGGGTGATCGTCAGTGATTCTGATAACAGAGTTGGTGCACCCAAAACATCACAACCTGCGCAGTCGGGGCCAGCCCAGCACAACCCTTCGCTGCAATTAAAGCCCTCTAGTTCAGACGCTAGGGGTGAAAGCGCTCCCGGTCCTGGCCCTGGCCCTAGTCCTAGCGCTAGCTCTGGTTCTGGTTCTGGTGACGAAGCTGAAGCCCGCCGGGCCAGGTTTATGCAAGGACTCCCCCCCGAGGTCGCCGAGAAAGTCCGGGCTATGAGCCCGGAGGAGCGCAAAGCATTTTTTCAAAAGATGCGTGAGCGCAGACAACAAAGCACGGGCGAGTAAGCCTCTTGATGAACCTATCGCGTCTGTTTATTTTGCGACCCGTCGCTACCTCTTTACTGATGGTAGCGATTTTCTTTGCCGGCTTACTCGCCTATCAATTGATTCCAGTTGCATCTCTTCCTCAGGTCGATTACCCAACCATACAGGTCACAACTCTATATCCGGGGGCGAGTCCAAAGGTGACAACATCGTCCATTACGGCTCCTTTAGAGCGACAGTTTGGACAGATGCCCGGGCTTGATCAGATGAGCTCTAGCAGCTCGGGCGGTGCCTCTGTCATTGTGCTGCGCTTTTCTTTGAATGTAAGTTTGGATGTGGCGGAGCAACAGGTGCAAGCCGCAATCAATGCAAGCGCTAATTTACTACCAACTGATTTACCTACGCCCCCAACTTACAGTAAAGTCAATCCAGCCGATGCGCCAATTTTGACTCTTGCTGTGAGTTCACCCTCCCTGTCTATCACGAGGGTGCATGACATGGTGGAGAACCGCGTAGCGCAAAAGATATCTCAAATCTCAGGTGTTGGTTTGGTCAGTATTGCCGGAGGACGCAGACCTGCAGTCAGGGTGCAGGTGAACTCGACTGCCTTGGCGCAAGCAGGGTTTTCTCTTGAAGACGTGCGAACCGCTATTACGAACGCCAATGTCAATTTGGCAAAGGGCAGCTTTGATGGTCCCGCTAGAGCTTCGTCTTTGGACGCTAACGATCAACTGCAAACCGCGGATGAATACGCATCCATTATCTTGGCCTATAAAAACGGCAATCCACTGCGCCTAAGAGATGTGGCTACCTTAGTTGATGCACCCGAGAACGTTCGACTGTCGGCCTGGGCGAATGATGTACCTGCGGTGGTCTTGAATATCCAGCGTCAACCGGGCGCAAATGTGATTGAGACTGTGCAAAGCATCAAAACCTTACTCCCAAAGTTACGAGCAGCATTGCCCGATTCCCTTGATTTTTCGGTGATGACGGACAGGACCGTAACCATTGGCGCCTCCGTGCGTGATGTTCAGTTTGAGTTGATGTTGGCCATTGCCTTGGTGGTTATGGTTATTTTTCTCTTTTTAAGGACAGCGCAGGCAACGGTCATACCCGGAGTTGTCGTACCCCTCTCGTTGGTGGGTACCTTTGGTGTGATGTACTTAAGCGGTTTCTCCATCAACAACTTGACACTGATGTCCTTGACGATCGCAACAGGGTTTGTGGTGGACGATGCAATTGTGATGATTGAGAACATAGCCCGATACAGCGAAGAACATGGCTGCACGCCGCTTGAAGCGGCGCTCAAGGGTTCCCAGCAAATTGGCTTTACCATCATCTCTCTGACCTTCTCTTTGATCGCTGTGCTTATACCTTTGCTCTTTATGGGCGACATTGTGGGTAGGTTGTTTCATGAGTTTGCAATCACACTGGCAACTGCCATCCTCATATCTGCTTTCATCTCGCTAACGCTTACTCCCATGATGTGTGCAAAACTACTGGGTACACGTCCTGCTCCTCCTAAAAGCTTAGAGCATGCGGGGCGTGGGGCTAAAGCCGCTATTCAGGCTAGCGACCCCGCCCACTGGAGCGCAGTGGTGGGGGTGTGGATTGAACGGCTCATTGCCCGCTATGCCAAAGCACTTAGTTGGGTATTGGATCGACCCAAAGAGACGCTTTGGGTGTTTGCATTGACGGCGCTCCTCACGCTGGGTCTTTACGCGTGGATTCCTAAAGGATTTTTCCCGCTTCAAGATACTGGCGTCATTCAAGGGGTAACGGAGGCGACGCAGTCAACTTCCTTTGCAGCGATGTCCGCCAAACAACAAGCGTTAGCGAGGGAGCTATTAGCGGACCCAGCGGTGAGGAGTCTGACTTCATTTATCGGGGTTGACGGAAGTAACACCAGTTTGAACGCAGGGCGAATGACAATTAACTTGGTACCTAAATCGGAGCGGTATGAGTCGATTCAAGAAACAACAGTCCGCTTAGAGGGGTTGAGTCAAAGGGTGAGTGGTATGTCACTTTATCTGCAACCCGTACAGGATTTGACGATTGAAGACAGTTTGTCTAGAACACAGTACCGGTATTTAATGAGCGGTCCTAGTGAGAAAGATCTCTCTGAGTGGTCGGTAAAGCTTATGAAGCGCATGAAAGCGCGTCCAGAAATTGCGCAAGTGGCAACTGACCTTCAAGATCAGGGCTTGCAAGCGTACCTACAAATTGATCGCGACGCGGCGAGCCGCTTAGGGATATCCATGTCGTCGATTGACAATGTTTTGTACGATGCATTCGGTCAACGCCTAGTCTCCACCATCTACACCCAGAGTAATCAATACAGAGTGGTGCTTGAAGTGGGAGAGGCCGAGCGTATAGGTCCCCAAGCGATAGAGAGACTATTCGTCACCAGCGCGAGCGGGCAACCGATTGCATTTTCTAGTTTTGCGAAAGTAATCGAGCGTCCAGTTGCGCTCAGTGTCATGCACGTCGGTCAATTTCCTGCGGTAACTCTTTCCTTCACCCCTGCCCCTCACTATTCCCTGGGTGAAGCGGTGCAGGCCATCAATCAAGAGAGAGAGCAAATGCTTAAAGAGAGTATGCCTTTGAGTATAGAGACTCAGTTTCAAGGGGCAGCGCTTGCCTTTGAGCACTCATTGATGCGCACGCTTTGGCTGCTCGTTGCAGCTGTGGTGACGATGTACATTGTTTTGGGCGTTTTGTACGAGAGCTACATCCACCCCTTGACCATCTTATCTACGCTTCCCTCGGCTGCCTTGGGGGCGCTATTGGCATTAATGCTCAGTGGGAATGATTTGAACATCATTGCAGTGATAGGAATTGTTTTGTTGATCGGTATTGTTAAGAAAAACGCCATCATGATGATTGACTTTGCCTTGCAAGCGCAAAGAGTAGAGGGGCTCACTCCCAGGCAAGCTATCTACAAAGCCTGTTTACTTAGGTTTCGCCCCATTTTGATGACAACACTTTGTGCATTGCTGGGCGCGTTGCCATTGATGTTGGGTAGCGGGGTCGGCGCCGAGCTCAGGCAACCTTTGGGTATCACGATGGTGGGGGGCTTGGTGCTCAGCCAAGTGATGACGCTTTTTACAACGCCAGTTATTTATTTAACATTTAACAAATGGGCTGAGCGTTGGACGGACAGCAACGGCGATCCATCCAGCCCTTCCAATCCACTGGATTCTTGATCAAAATTAAACCTGGTATGGAGCTCAGCACATGACCCACCCCGAGCATTGGGCTGGTGTTTTCATAAACCGTCCGGTCGCAACCACTCTTGTGTCCTTAGGGGTTGCTATGGCCGGCGTGTTGGCGTATTTCAACCTGCCAGTTGCGTCCCTGCCGCAAGTGGATTTTCCGACCATCTCCGTGCAAGCGAGTTTGCCCGGAGCCAGTCCAGAGACGATGGCCGCTACGGTTGCAACCCCCCTCGAGCGGGCTTTAGGAGCCATTGCAGGTGTGAACGAGATCACCTCAACATCAACACTGGGGAACGCGCGCATAACGTTGCAATTTGATTTGAATAGGAGTCTTGACGGCGCGGCAAGAGATGTGCAAGCCGCTATCAATTCAAGTGCTTCAGTTTTACCGTCTGGCCTGCCGACCTTACCTTCTTACAGGAAGGTAAACCCCGCGGAGGCACCGATCCTCTTGCTTGCGCTTACATCGGATGTGCAATCGCCTGCACAACTCTATGACCTTGCCTCCACGGTGCTTGCTCAGCGCTTGGCGCAAGTCGACGGTGTTGGACAAGTCCAGATTGGAGGAGGCGCGTTGCCAGCAGTGCGTGTACAGATAAATCCGGACCGCTTAAGCGCTTTGGGTCTTGGGTTGGAGGATATTAGAGTTGCGCTGACAACAACGAACGCAAATCGCCCCAAGGGTTTGGTAGACCGTGGTGCCCAGACTTGGCAGATTGAGGCCAATGATCAGGTGAGCTCAGCAGCGGAGTTCTCGCCCCTCATCGTTCACTACGGCGCAGGTGGACAAGCCGTTCGTTTGTCCGATGTGGCGAGGGTCACGGACTCGGTTCAAGATGTCCGCAATTACGGTGTATCTGACGGCGCGCCAGCAATCTTACTGATCATTAACAAAGAGCCGGGCTCCAATGTGATTGATACGGTGAACCGTGTCAGAGCTCTGATGCCAACCTTGCAAGCTTTTCTGCCCGGCGCAGTTCAAATGCGGGTGGTCTCAGATAGGACGCCCGCCCTAAAAGCATCTTTGTATGAAATACAAAAATCATTGGCCATCTCAGTTGGTCTCGTCGTGATGGTGGTGGGTTTGTTTTTAAAGAAAGCGCCTGCCACTGCTATTCCAAGCGTTGCTGTGCCCCTCTCCCTTTTGGGTACGGTGGGTGCGATGTATTTGCTGGGCTTGAGTTTGAACAACTTGACGCTCATGGCGCTCACCATTGCCACAGGATTTGTGGTGGATGATGCGATTGTTGTGCTGGAAAATGTAACGCGTCACATGGAGCACGGCAGCAGCGCGCGTGAAGCGGCCATGGAGGGGACGCGTGAAATTGCTTTTACGGTGATCTCCATTAGCGTTTCGCTCGTAGCTGTATTTATTCCGATCTTGCTCATGGACGGCGTATTGGGTCGTTTATTCAAAGAGTTTGCGGTTGTCCTCTCCCTAGCCATACTGATCTCTATGGTGGTGTCCCTTACAACGACCCCCATGATGTGTGCAGCCTTGTTGCGCGCGAGTCCAAGTGGTTTGAGGGCAAAGAATGCAGCGCAAGGGGCAAGCGTGTCTGGCGTGTCTAGCGTGCCTAGGGTATCTAGCGTACCTAGCGCTGAGCATGTTACGAGAAGTAAATGGGCCAGGTACTACGCTTTCACGCTCAAGTGGGCGCTCAGACATCAGATTTGGGTTTGGATTGTTTTGCTTGCAACCATTGCACTTAATGTGAGTTTGTACAGAGCAATTCCAAAAGGGTTTTTTCCTCAACAAGACACGGGCAGGATCTTTGGCTCGATCAGAGCCGATCAAAGCAGCTCATTTGCAGCTATGCAAAGACGATTAGATAGTTTTGTTGCAACCGTAAAGGCGGACCCTGCAGTGGAAAATGTAACGGGCTTCACGGGAGGGGGTCAACGCAACTCAGCGCAAATGTTTCTGACCCTAAAACCAAGATCGCAACGCAAAGATTCCGCCGACCAAGTCGTCGCAAGACTTAGACAGAAATTATCCAAAGAAGCGGGCGCAAGACTCTTCCTAGTGCCCGCACAAGACATCCGAATTGGGGGGCGTCAATCCAGTTCACAATATGAGTACACCATCAAGGCAGATGATCTAGAGAGCCTCAGGTACTGGGAGCCTAAGATCAGGCATGAATTTGCCAAGCTCAAAGAACTAGAGGATATCAACACAGACTACGAGGACAGGGGTCTTCAGACCTCTATTGTGATGGACCGTGACGCGCTCAGTCGTTATGGACTATCCGTCAAAGGGGTAGATACAACTTTGTCAGATGCATATAGTCAAAAACAAGTGGGGATAATTTATAACTCTCTCAATCAGTACCGAGTGGTGCTAGAGTTGGATCCACAGTATTTAGAAAACGCAGAGTCACTGAAACACATTCAGTTCACAAGCAGCAAAGGCGGACTGGTCGCATTTGACGCTGTTGCTTCTTCAAAGTTGACCAATACCGCGCTTTCTGTGAGTCATGACGGGGGCGTTCCCTCAGACTCCTTTAGCTTTAACCTAGCCGAGGGTGTCTCCTTGTCAGAGGCGACGGATGCGATCAGGGGCGTAGTAGATCGATTGCAAATACCGGTGTCGGTGAGGGGTAGTTTTTCAGGAACGGCAAATGTGTTTCAAAACTCCCTCAGTTCACAGCCTTTTTTAATACTCGCCGCACTGATCACTCTTTATTTAGTGCTGGGTGTTTTGTATGAGAGTTTGCTGCATCCCTTGACTATTTTGTCAACCCTTCCATCTGCAGGGGTGGGAGCACTTTTGGCGTTGATGGGATTTCAAACTGAACTCTCGATCATTGCGATGATTGGAATTATTTTATTGATTGGAATCGTTAAAAAGAACGCAATTTTGATGATTGATTTTGCGTTAACACACCAAAGAAAGGGATACTCTTCGACGCAGGCTATTTATAAAGCCTGCCAAACCCGGGCTCGTCCAATTTTGATGACCACGGTTGCGGCGATGTTGGGTGCGTTACCCTTGGCATTTGCAAACGGGGACGGCGAGGAGATGCGAAGACCCTTGGGGATAGCGGTGGTGGGCGGACTGATCATGAGCCAAATACTTACGCTTTACACCACGCCGGTCGTTTTTTTGGCGCTCGAGAGGTTAAGGGTTCGCTTTGAGCACCGAGGAGTTAAGCGTATTGGGCTCTAACAAGTTTAAGGGCCCCTTCATTAAAAACATCAGCAACACGAACAATAACAATAATAACTACAACAACACCAAACCTACAGACATGAACTACTCGCGTCACCTTATCTACCTACCCGTATCAGTGCTTGTCGCCACGGCAGCATGCTCTTGGCGCATGCCAGAGCAACCCTTGGGTATGCAAATGCAGGTGCCTGAAAGGTTTGCACAACCCAGAGCCAATGAGGGCTCAACAAATGCCCCAACGGTTGGAGCGCGGTGGTGGCAGCTTTTAGAGGACCCCGTGTTGGATGATTTACAAAATCAGTTGGCCCTTGAGAGTCCCAACCTCATTGCACTGGCCGCAGTAGTCGATCAGGCCAAGGCAGCGGTGGGTTTGGCTCAGAGTAGCCTGTGGCCTACTTTGAACGCCAACACGAGTGTTGTACGCAGTCAGAGCTACTTAACTGCGCCTTCAGGAACTTATATTAGTGAATCTTTTCCTTTCACATGGACACCTGATATTTGGGGCGCTTTGGATGCACAAGTGATTTCCGCAAAGGCTCAACAACGGGGCAGTGAAGAAAATCTAGCAATGGCTCGCTTGACCGCCCAGGCCACACTCATGCAGACCTACCTGACGATGCGAAATGTGGAGCGAGAGCAAGAAGCACTCCTTAGTGCTGAACGCTCTTATGCAAAGGCACTGGAGATTACCCAGCACAGATACAACTCAGGTGTAGCGGCCTCCACCGATGTCGCCTTGGCCAAACTCCAACTCTCTAACACCAAAGCTCAACGGATTGATTTGGGAGTTCAACGTGCTCAGTTACAACACGCTATTGCAGCATTGATTGGTAAGAATCCCGTTACCTTTTTTTTAGAACCTACTGCAAAAATCGCAGCCCCTGTGAGCTTACCCGAGCTCTTGCCTGGTGAGCTTATCAAGCGGCGTCCCGATATCCGTGCAGCAACACGCGCTGTGGAGGCAGCACAGGGAAGTCTAGGTGCGGCCAAAATGGCTTTCTTTCCAACGGTCACGTTCTCCTCGAGCTTGGGTTACCGCAGCACACAACTGCCCGGACTCATTGGTAGTCGCAATGCTTATTGGTCCTTAGGGCCGACCTTGTCTTTGCCGCTCTTAGACGGGGGGCAACGACAAGCCAATAAAACAAGCGCCGAGGCGAGCTTAGACCAAGCCGTAGCAACTTACAGGCAGGTTGTAATCGCTGCATTTCAAGAGGTTGAGGATAATTTAGTGGCCACTGCGCTTTTACAAGAAGAGGGGATCGTGCTGCTAGAGGCCCTAGACGCGGCAAAGAAAAATTTAGCCGCAACGCAGCAACAATATCTAGCCGGCACGGTTGGTTATTTAAATGTCACCAGCGCACAGACCAGTGAACTTCAGGCGGAGCGAGCGCTCATGGATATGGAGAATAGACGCTGGCTTGCAATTACGCAGTTGCTAAAGAATTTAGCCGGCGAGTGGGACTTGGCGCAAATCCAACCCAAAGCGTTGAAGTCATCGGCCAATCAGTAACGCGCGCTCTAAGGCGGCGTGTCGCGCTGTATCTATTGCCTCTCCAATTTGAGCCCCAACAAGTCCGCTTTTGATCGCTTGCAGGGCGACTTCGCGGTGATCGATGCTGAGTGCTGATTGAAGCATCTGGCTTAAGTACTCTTTAGTGTCAACTGCTTTGGTCTGTGTGCTCAGTGGATCAGCTTTTGAGGAGCGCATACTCTCGCTCAAGGGTTGGTTATCCAATAAGGTGTCCTTGACAAACGCAAATGCATTCAGTAACTCTGTGAAGCGCTCAGGTCTTCTCAGTGCGTCACAGGCCTGCAACAATGCGAGTAATTCTTTCGCGTTTAAAGCAAAAGCATTTGATAAAAGAGCGTAAGTGTTCTTCAAAAGCTCCGCTAACTCTGTGCAGTCTTTCGGTGCTTTTAGGTGACGTGCAATAGGCCACAAGAAATTTAAAATTGCAAAACGCTCTGAAAGGAGAGCGTTTGAGGCGGCCGCTTTAGTCAATGCTGCCTTCAAGTGGTCTGAGTTTGCTGTGTTCAGCGCAGTTTCATCTAGGTTTGGGAAAAGTCTCTTTAAGGCACCACAACTCATGAGTACTTCAAACATTCGAAAGGGACTCTTGGCCATTAAGCCTTTGGAGAGCTCTTGCCAAACGCGCTCACTCACCAATGCATCTACCTCGCCGTCTTCGCACATTTGGTGCAGGAGTACTTGTGTCTCCGCTGCAACGCTAAATTCAGGGTAGCGAGCTGCGAATCTTGAGAGTCTCAGTATCCTCACAGGATCCTCTTTGAAAGCCTGAGAGACGTGTCTGAATACTCGCGCTCGAATATCTGCTTGGCCATTGAAGGGGTCTATCAAACGCCCATCCAAATCTTTTGCGATAGCGTTGATGGTGAGGTCTCGTCGCGCTAAGTCCTCCTCTAGCGTGATACTTGGATCTGCGTGGAATACAAAGCCGTGGTAGCCGGGAGCGGTTTTACGCTCAGTACGTGCGAGTGCGTATTCCTCTCCTGTCAGGGGATGCAAAAAAACGGGGAAATCTTTCCCAACGGGTGTGTACCCCTCAAAAATAAGATCCTCTGGTGTTGCTCCAACAACGACCCAGTCTTTGTCGGAGTCACCTACCCCCATGAGCTCATCTCTAACTGCGCCGCCTACCAGGTATATTTTCATGAAATGAACGGAGAAATACTCAAATTCAATTGTTAGGACTTATTGGGTTCGTTGACCCCAAAGACGCCGTATAAAGACTGCGCGTGCTCGACCCCAAGAGAGGTAAGCCCAGGCAATTGACTGCTCAATACGTTATCAACTCGCATGGACAATAAATTATCGCGACTCATCAGTGTGGGTCCTGGGAGGTGTTCCATCACAAGGGCTTGCAGGTAAGCGGAGAAGGGGGGAAGTCCAAAAACTGGTCTATTGTGATGACTCCACAAGCCTGCAAACTCTACGATTTCACGAAGAGTTTTCACATCAGGGCCCCCTAGCTCAAAGGTTTGGTGGGCTGAGTGGGGATCAATCATGCAGTGGGCGATTGCGTGTGCTACGTCGACAACCCATACCGGTTGGAATTTTGACTCAGCCCCCGCTAACGGAATGAAGGGGAAGTACTTTTGCAAACCAGCAAAAACGTTGATGAACTTATCATCAAGTCCAAAGATAACACTGGGGCGTATGAGGGTTAGATTGAGCCCTTTTGTTTTTGCGGTGCTGTGAAGTGTCTGTTCGCCCCTGGCTTTGCTCCTTAAATACATGGAGGGTGCGCTTTGATCTGCCCCTAATGCACTAATATGGATCAGGCGTTTGATGCCCAACTCGGCGCAACTATTGGCGATGGACGTGGGTAAGCGCTCGTGCACACGCTCGAACTCATCTTCATTGCCGTGAAGAACTGCAATCAGGTTAATTACCGCTGTATGCCCTATAAGAGCCTCTTTAAGTGCTTTGGGGTCGTGAGGGTTGCCCTGGATAACATCAACAAAGGGGAGATGTTTGACGGATTTTGCGTCTCCTTTGCGAGTCATAACGGTCATCTTGATTTCTAATTGGTTCAAGCGCTCGCACACATGTCGGCCGACAAAGCCAGAGCCACCAAGAATCAAAACTTTTTGATTTTGCATATATTTACTTTTTAATAATAGTTTTTCTAATCTTCATCCCAGTGATGTCCAGCGCTTGCAATCATTACTTTAGATTGACTTGGGCCCCAAGTACCACTAGGGTAAGTGTACAAAGGCGCATCATTTGTTTCCCAGTCTTTCAAAATAGGCTCAACCCAAGACCAGGCGGCCTCTTGTTCATCGCTCCTAACAAACAAGTTTAATCGCCCTGCGATCGCATCCAATAATAGCCGCTCATAAGCTCCTACACGGTCCGTGCCAAAACGTTGGTCAAAGTCTAAGTTAAGCTGAACCGGTGAGAGCAACGGGCCAAGGACTGAGGAATGGGGCGGCGGCGTGTCTGGGCCTGAAACCGCGGACATCTCAGACGTTATTTGTACATTGTTCCCCGCCCTTGATTGACCAGGCAGAGAAGGTGCTTGACCCTGCGCAAAAAGGTGTAGTGCGATTCCGTCTTTGGGTTGCAGGTGAATCACAAGTTGGTTGGCTAGGCCTTGAGGTGTTTGGAAAATGGGGTGAGGTGTGGGTCTAAAGTTGATGACAATCCGAGCGTCTTGCTCAGCCATGCGTTTACCCGTTCTCAGGTAAAAGGGCACACCCGCCCAGCGCCAATTGTTCACCTCGGTTTTAAGCGCTACAAAGGTCTCGGTCATGCTGTTAGGTGCTACGCCTGCTTCTTCAGTGTAGGCTTTTACGGCGGCACCTGCGACCAGACCCGCACTGTATTGACCCCGCACAATATCAGAGCGAAGTGTTTGGGTGTTCCAGGGTTTTAATGAGCGAAGGACTTTTAGTTTTTCGTCTCGAATTGCGTCGGCATGCGCGTTGATGGGCGGCTCCATTGCGATCGCGCAAAGGAGTTGCAGGGCGTGATTTTGAATCATATCCCTGAGAGCACCTGTTTGCTCATAAAAGGGACCCCGCGTGCTGATTCCAATATCCTCCGAGAGGGTAATTTGGATGCTTGAGACGGTGTCGCGACTCAGTAAGGGCTCAAAGAGCGAGTTTCCAAAGCGCAGTGCAAATAGATTTTGAACGGAGGGCTTGCCTAGGTAGTGATCAATGCGAAAGATCTGTCTCTCGGAGAAAAAGGACTTAACGGTTGCGTTAATTTCTCTGTTGGTTTTTAAGTTTTGACCCAACGGTTTTTCTAAAACAATGCGCGTCGTCTCATTGTTGAGACCGCACGCACCGAGGTGCTCACAGATCGTTGTAAATAGGTGAGGTGCAGTGGCTAGATACATCACGCAGATGTCTGCTGGGTGCTTATCAAGTTTTTGTTTGAGTGCAGCGTAGTCACTAGACTCGTTTAAGTCACACGGTTGGTAAAAGAGTTGCTTGGCGAACTCACTGAACTCAGCTGTTTGGGGGCGTTTTTCTCCCTCCACGTTTTGCAAACGTTCACCTATGAGCGCGCGGAATTCTTCGTCCGACATCTTGTCACGAGCGACTCCGATGATGCGACCATCTTTGGGGAGCGTTTGGTGGCGGTAGGCCTGGAAAAGGGCGGGTAAGATTTTGCGCCAGGCAAGGTCTCCTGTTCCACCAAATAGCACGAGTTGAAAGCTCATTGAAGAAAGGTCCTGCTAAGGTTGAAAGTACAAATGCAAGTCATGTATGGAATTTTATGTGTGGGTTGCTGGTTTTACCGCTCAACATCCGTATGCTAGGTGGCTTTGTTGAAGCTAACTCTTATCTGTAAAGTGTTGACAGTGTACGACTGCTCTTTAATATACCAAGGAAAATGAAGTCTGTCCGGGTCACGGGACGCAAAGCGTTAGGACTGACTTTTACGGCTGTTGGGGGAGGCTCCAAAGCTGTGAGTTAGAGGACGCAATTCGATGGGTTCAACAAAATATGTCTATTTTGTGACCAGGAGTGTGCGTTTTAGGTATTTCTATCCTTTTTATCAAAAAACCAAACGCCCGGCTTTGCCATAATGTTGGGTATGAATGATCTTGAAATTTTAAAGCAATGGACCGTTGTCGTCGCTGATACTGGTGATTTAGGCCAAGTAGCGCTTTATAGGCCCCAGGACGCAACAACCAACCCTTCCCTCGTCTTAAAGGCAGCGCAAAAGCCTGAGAGCGCCGAGATGGTTAAAGGGGTGTGTACGCGCTTTTCGAGCAACCCAGTTGATGAATTGGTGGATCGATTGTTGGTCAAACTCGGGTGTGAGATTTTGGCCTTGATCCCTGGTCGCGTATCCACCGAAGTCGATTCTAGGCTCAGTTTTGATACAGCTGGGACGATTGTGCGTGCAAAGAGAATTATTGCGATGTACGCGAGTGAGGGGATCGATCGGTCCCGTGTTCTTATCAAGATCGCCGCTACGTGGGAGGGCATTCAGGCCGCTAAGGCCCTCGAGCAGCAGGGAATTCATACCAACTTGACGCTGCTGTTTAATTTCACCCAGGCGCTTAGCTGCGCACACGCACAGGTTCAACTGATTTCTCCCTTTGTAGGTCGAATTTACGATTGGTATAAAAAATCAGCTGGTACAACTTGGAACGAATTAGAACGAAGTGGCGCCAACGATCCAGGCGTGCAATCGGTTGCATCGATATACCGGTTTTTTAAAGCTAACGGTGTGAAAACTGAGGTGATGGGGGCAAGCTTTAGAAATACAGGACAAATTAAAGCGCTCGCTGGCTGTGACCTACTCACCATAAGTCCAGATTTGTTACAACACCTATCGCAGCCAATTCAGGTCGATACTGAGAAAGCGTTTGATCGTGTGCTTGCTCCTGATTCTGCAAAAGTGCAGGCTGGTTCGCCTGGTTTAACGCCCAAATTGCTTGGCATCAATACAAAGCCCGAGCAGGGTTTGGCGCTTGGTTTGACAGAGTCTGAGTTTAGATTGTCATTAAACGAGGATGCGATGGCAAGTGAGAAATTGGCTGAAGGCATTCGAGCCTTTTGTCTTGATACAGTTAAGTTAGAAGCGCTCTTGCAAGTTTAAAAGCTTATTCATATTATGACAAAACGTTGTGATCAAGTGCAGGCCTGGAAGGATTTGCATCAACTAAAAGTTCAAAAGGCGGCGTTTGATCTGCGAGTTGCCTTTGCAGAAAATGAAAATAGATTTCGCCACTTCTGTTTGTCTGCGCCGCATGTATTTGTTGATTTCTCCAAATGCATGTGGGATGAGCAAGTAGAGGGCAAGCTTTTGGAGCTGGCAGATCAAACTGCTGTGTTTGAGCTAAGGGACGCGATGTTCAGGGGCGAGTTGATCAACTCAACCGAGAACCGAGCAGTGATGCATTGGTTGCTTAGAGCGCCAAAGATCGCCGAAATTCCTCTTGCTACGACTAAGTCCCACCAAGAGGTGCAGGACACTTTAGAGCATTTTTTGTCCTTTGCAGAGGCGGTTCGCACTAACCCGTCGATTACTGACATTGTTAATATTGGAATTGGTGGCTCAGATTTAGGCCCACAAATGGCCATCAAAGCTTTAGATGAATTTGTGATTCCTACTAAGAGGTTTCACTTTATATCTAATATTGACGCACACGAGATCGCAGGACTACTCAAAACGCTCAGTCCCAAGAACACTCTCTTTTTGATCTCCTCCAAGTCATTCTCAACACTAGAGACGATGACTAACGCAGAATTTGCAAAGGAGTGGTTCTTAGCGGGCGGTGGTCAAATAATCGAAGATCATTTTGTGGGACTGACCTCCAACACACAGCTTGCTAAAGCGTTTGGGATTAAAACCACTTTTGGTTTTTGGGACTGGGTAGGTGGCAGGTATTCGATGTGGTCATCCATTGGTTTGGCTATTGCCATTGCTATTGGCGACGCAGGGTTCAGAGCATTCTTAGGCGGCGCATTTGAAATGGATGAACATTTTAAAACTGCTGATGCGAAGAATAATTTACCCCTAAAGCTTGGATTGCTTGATGTTTGGTATCGCAACTTCTTACACTACAAGTCTAGAAATATCGCACCTTATCACAGCGGTTTGTCCCGACTCACGGCTTATTGGCAACAACTTGAGATGGAGAGTAACGGTAAGTCAGTCGATAAATCTGGACAAAACCTGACCTACGGGACAGCACCTGTGCTTTGGGGTGAGCCGGGCACAAATGGACAACACGCCTTTTTCCAAATGCTGCATCAAGGAACTGACGTCATACCCGTTGAGTTCTTGGTCGTAAAAGCTCCAAGTCATGCGCACACTAGAAATCATGAGTTACTCCTATCCAATGCACTCGCTCAGGCTCAGGCCTTTATGATTGGAGAGTCCAAAGTAACTCCCAATCCTACAGGTGCGAGCGATGAACCCATAAACGCTGCAGCTCAGATGGGTCGTCACTTCCCGGGTAACAGACCGAGTCTGTTCACCGTATTGGAGCAGTTGACGCCCCAGTCCCTGGGCGCATTGATCGCCCTATCCGAGCACCGAACCTTTGTCGCCGGTGCTGTGTGGGGCATTAACTCTTTTGATCAATACGGAGTAGAGTTGGGAAAGAAACTCACACAAAATATCGTGAGTCAGATGGGATCATCGCATCCTGTCAATATAGATCCCTCAACGCAAGGACTCATGGAGTATTTGGCACTTGGCCGCAGCTCTGGGAAATCTATGTGATCAAGATTGGTGTTTATGCAAAACAAAATTGTTGATTTTGTATTCGATTTTGGTGCAGTGATCTTTGAATGGGATCCGGTCAAACGAGTTGAACAACATTTCAATGGCGAATGGTACGGATGCGAGAGTGCACACGCACTTGCTAAAAATATATTCGGACACCCCAGTTGGCATGAGTTTGACCAAGGTTTAGTCAGTATGGACTCGGTCATTGCGCAAACGTCTAAGCGCCTGAGAATTCATGCGGGACGCCTGGGTGAGCTTATAGAGCCGATAGGTGAGGACTTGGCTCCTATTGAATCTTCATTGGTTGTGTTGGAGTCACTACGCGCCCGCAGAAAAATAGATAGCGCGTGTCGTATATTTTTTCTCTCCAATATGCCCAAGCCTTTTGCGAGAGCACTTGAGCGTAAGCATGCTTTTATGAACTGGTTTGACGCGGGCATTTTCTCAGCCGACGTGCTCCTTGCTAAGCCTGATGTGCGTATTTATAAACTCTTGGCACAACGTCACAGCCTCAGCTCAGCGAGCACACTTTTTGTAGATGATCTTTTGCCGAATATTGAGGCGGCACAGTCGCTGGGGTGGAGCGGGCTTCATTTAAGTAAGCCTCACGAATTAGCAGAAAAAATAAAGCATTTTCTATAAATGTGGTCTTGTTAAGTACTTTATAACTTGTGCAACAAAAAACCCGCAGGCTTTTGACTTGCGGGTTTTTGTAGTAAGGCAATTAAAGTAAAGACAGAAGTCTTTACTTTAAAAGGAATTACGGATTGACGGGAATTACATTCCCATGTCACCCATTCCGCCCATGCCGCCCATGCCGCCACCAGGCATAGCTGGTGCGTCGTCTTTAGGTGCTTCTGCAACCATGCACTCTGTTGTCAGCATGAGAGCTGCAACGGATGCTGCATTTTGCAAAGCTGTACGAGTTACTTTAGTTGGATCTAAAATGCCCATCTCGATCATGTCGCCGTATGTGTCGTTAGCTGCGTTAAAGCCGTAGTTGCCTTTGCCTGCTAAAACTGCGTTAACAACTACACTGGCTTCGCCGCCTGCGTTGTAAACGATCTCGCGCAAGGGAGCTTCGATCGCTTTCAATACGAGTTTGATACCTGCGTCTTGATCTGCATTGTCACCTTTGATGGCGCCAGCTGCTTGCTTAGCGCGCAGGAGTGCAACACCACCACCGGCCACGATGCCTTCTTCAACTGCAGCGCGAGTTGCGTGCAATGCGTCTTCAACGCGAGCTTTCTTCTCTTTCATTTCGACTTCAGTAGCGGCACCAACTTTGATCAATGCAACGCCACCGGCGAGTTTTGCAACGCGCTCTTGGAGTTTCTCACGGTCATAGTCAGATGTAGCTTCTTCGATTTGAGCGCGGATTTGTTTAACGCGAGCTACGATGTCATCAGGTGCGCCTTCGCCGCCGATCAACGTTGTGTTCTCTTTGCCCACTTCAACGCGTTTAGCTTGGCCTAGGTCAGTCAGTGCAACTTTCTCAAGTGTCAATCCAACTTCTTCAGCAATAACTTTACCACCAGTCAAAATTGCGATGTCTTCCAACATTGCTTTACGACGATCGCCAAAGCCAGGAGCTTTTACTGCTACAACTTTGAGGATGCCACGAATTGTGTTGACCACCAAAGTTGCAAGAGCTTCGCCCTCAACTTCTTCAGCAATGATCAACAGGGGACGGCCAGCTTTAGCAACTTGCTCAAGTGTTGGCAGGAGGTCACGGATGTTAGAGATTTTCTTGTCATATAAGAGAACGAAGGGGTTCTCAAGAATGGCAACTTGTTTCTCTTGGTTGTTGATGAAGTAGGGTGACAGGTAACCACGGTCAAACTGCATTCCTTCAACGATATCGAGTTCGTTGTTGAGTGACTTGCCGTCTTCAACTGTGATAACGCCTTCTTTGCCGACTTTGTCCATTGCTTCAGCAATGATCTTGCCGATAGATTCATCGCTGTTTGCAGAGATGGAGCCAACTTGAGCGATCTCTTTAGATGTAGTTGTTGTCTTAGTGGCTTTTTTCAGTTGCTCAACAAGTGCGTGAACAGCTTTGTCAATGCCACGCTTTAAATCCATGGGATTCATGCCTGCTGCAACATACTTCATACCTTCGCGAACGATTGCTTGTGCAAGTACAGTAGCAGTTGTGGTTCCGTCACCGGCGATATCGCTGGTCTTGGAAGCAACTTCCTTAACCATTTGTGCGCCCATGTTTTGGAGCTTGTCTTTGAGCTCGATTTCTTTTGCAACAGATACACCGTCTTTGGTGACTGTTGGTGCGCCAAAGGAGCGCTCTAAAACTACATTGCGACCTTTAGGGCCTAGTGTTACTTTAACTGCGTTAGCGAGAATGTTTACACCCTCTACCATGCGGGCGCGGGCTTCGCCGCCAAAAATTACGTCTTTTGCTGCCATTTAAATTTCTCCGAATATATGTTGATTACTTAGCGTCTACAACTGCGAATAAATCTTCCTCTTTCATCACGAGGAGTTCGTCGCCGTCAACTTTGACAGTTTGGCCACTGTATTTACCAAACAGTACGCGGTCGCCTACTTTGACGCCAACTGCAACTAATTCACCTTTGTCGTTTTTCTTGCCTGGACCAACAGCAAGGATTTCACCTTGGTCTGGTTTTTCGGCTGCATTGTCAGGAATAACAATGCCTGATGCTGTTTTAGTTTCGTTTTCCAAACGCTTAACGATCACTCGATCGTGAAGAGGACGAAGTTTCATGAAATCTCCTAGTAAATAAAAAATAGAAACAAAATGAGAACTAAAAGGTTCTTATTACTGAATCGATGCGGCCTAGAGTGATAATTGAAGTATTAGCACTCATTAAGGACGAGTGCTAATGATAGTGACGTTTCGTAATTTTTCAAGAGGGCTGGAGTGAAAGTTCACAGATATGCTCTAATTTGGAATCAAGAATTACATCTATTGAAAAGTTTATATTAGCTATTAATTACTATTTATTTGTATTTTTGTAAAAATAAGTAGTAAAAAATGCTAATTATTTTGATATTGCTTTATCGCAAATAATTTAATCGAAAATTTAACTTCGAACGGGTAAGGAGTGCCAGTGTTAGCTAGAGTGAGTTACTAACCAAGAGTAAGACGAGGCTCAGTATTTTGACCATCTACCGGTGTCTTTTTATTGCGTGGCAATCAATGATTCAGTTTGGTTGGCGGTGAAGGAAAATACAAATTTTGGGGTGAACTTTTAAGAAACAGGAAAGCTGCGGCGTATTGCTTGAAAATATCCCCAGAATGGAAAAAGTTTGTTTAAGTTAAGTTAAGTTAAGTTGTCTACCAATTAGCGCACCAGCTCACTGACGTTTACATAGCTTGAGAAAATCTTGAATCAACAATATAGATAGAAATGAGTGCGCACAATAATTTATCAGTTCGAAACTGGGGCCAAGTAAGTGTCCTAGGTGTCGTTTTATTGTTTCACATAGGAGTGGTTTACTTTCTGTACGTTCAACAAGTGATCTCACCTACAGGGTCAGAAACATCGATCTATGTAGATTTAATTGCCCAGCCAGCGTCTGATAAATCGGTAGAGCTCAAGCCACTACCGTCAACCAAACTATCGCTGAAAGAAAAACCGATTCTTCTCACAAATGAAAAACCTATAATTTCACCAAACGATTACGCGGTACCAGCTCCTAGGGAGGATTCTCGAGCGACGGCAGTTCAAGCGCCGCAAATGCCCCTACCAGTTGGTCCAGTTGCTTTGGGGGGTGAGTTATCCGTATCCTGCCCAGACCGAAGTGCTCCTACTTATCCGAGGCGCTCTATCCAAAGAGGCGAAACAGGCAAGGTTATCCTAAAAGTCGAGCTCAATGAAACGGGTCAGGTAAGCTTAGCGACACTTCAAAGTTCAAGCGGGTTTGCGCTATTGGACGAAGCAGCAATTGCTGCAGTGCGAACGTGGAGGTGTACCCCGGCAATACGCAATGGGCAGCCTGTGAAAGCATTGGCGTATCAGCCCTTTAACTTTATCTTACAAGGCAACTAATTTTATGGAACAAACTGCAATTGACAGCTTCGGCTTTTCCCATTTTTTAATGGGTACTGACGGTGTTGGGAGAGTGGTTTTAGTGGTTCTTTTGGCTTTATCTATTGCAAGCTGGTATGTTGTATTTACCAGATCAATAGCGAATACCTTAGCCCACCAATCAGCAAATAGTTTTGTAGATCAATTCTGGGCTACAGACTCAATAGCTCAAATAAACGCTTTAATCATATCTAGTGGCCCGCACAATGTATATGCAAATTTAGTTAAGAAATCCATAAATGCGCTGCAAGATAAAGACATCAGTAATCCCTCTGCTGATGGAGCATTTGCTGAATACTTCACCAGAGCTCTCGAGAACGAGGTAGATAACGAAGTAGCAAACTCTGAATACGGGTTGACACTTTTAGCTTCAGCCGGATCTGCCGCTCCCTATGTCGGGTTATTTGGAACTGTGTGGGGTATTTATCAAGCTTTGGTTCAGATAGGGATGAGTGGACAAGGGACATTAGACAAAGTGGCTGGACCTGTAGGAGAGGCTTTAATCATGACAGCTCTTGGATTGGCAGTAGCCATTCCCGCTGTGCTAGCCTATAACGCTTTGAATAGAAGAAACCGTGACTGGATTGCACGTCTGGAATCGTTTTCGCATGAACTTTACGTTCTGATGGTCATTAAATCCAAGGGCCAGGTTGATATCAACCCCAGCAGCTTAAGAAAGTGATAAGTTATGTCATCAAGAAATTCAAGACGCTATAAAGGTAAATTACCCATGGCTGACATGAATGTAGTGCCCCTGGTTGATGTGATGTTGGTGCTGTTGGTGATCTTCATAGTTACTGCGCCGTTACTGACGCATGCTGTAAAAATTGACTTGCCAAAAGCTTCATCGGCGGTAAACCTTACCAAGCCAGAACATATAGAATTCGGCATAAGGCAGAGCGGAGATCTTTACTGGAACGGCGAGGCAGTAAGCTTACAAGAGTTGCCCGCGCGTTTTGCAAGTGCAGCATCTACACTGCCTCAACCAGAAGTTCATATCCGAGCCGACAAACATGCATACTACGAAAAAGTAGCACAAGTCATGGCGCTTGCGGCAAAGGCCGGAATAGTTAGGATCGGTTTTGTGTCGGAACCCAATCTATAAATTTTGACCGCTCATTTGTAATTCACAATGAATAACAGTTTAATTGCACAAGAAACAGAGAATGGCTGGCAGTGGTTGATTAAAAGAAACTGCTCAATATCGCCCTACCAATTGGCTGGGATTTTTATTGGGCTTGGAATAGTATCAATGGGGATAGGAATATTTTTTTATTTGCTGGGCGCGACCCTCATTCTCCCTTACTCTTTTCTTGAGATTACTGTTTTGTTAATAGCATTTTTCTATAATGCCAAGCATGCCAATGATTTTGAAAAGTTGTTGGTTGAAAAAAATACAGTAACAGTAGTATCAAAATCTGGTGGCAGTCTGAGTACTGTTCAGCTCAGTAGATCATTTGTTCGCGTTGAACTACCGTCAGAGCCAAAAGATCTCATCTTGATCTCACAGGGAAGAAAGCAGGCGTATTTCGGAAGCCATGTGCATGCAAACCTTCGCGAAGCTTTAGGGCGTGAGATTATGCTGAAGGTATAGAGTCAAAGACACTTTACTTAACCTAATACATAATAATTGATAGGAAAAAAATATGAAATTCACAAAAAAACTCGCAAGTATTTGTCTACTCTTCACTCTGATCTCTAGTGCACTATCCCAAACAGCTGAAATAGGTAAATTGTCTATTTCAGGTGCTTACTCCAGAGAGACAGTTGCTGGCCAGACTGTTGGCGCTGGATTCTTAAAAATAAAAAATACAGGAGCTGCAGATAGATTAATATCAGCCACTGCATCGATAGGTACCGAGGTTCAGCTTCATACGATGGCAATGGAAGGCAATGTTATGAAGATGTCCCAAGTTACTGGCATAGACATACCTGCTAACGGCTCTGTTGAGCTAACTCCTGGCGGTATGCATTTGATGATAATGGGTATTAAGAGCCCATTAAAAGCGGGAGATACAGTAAAGATTAAATTAAGATTTACCAATTCCGGCGAGGTTGAAGTTAATTTTCCAACTCAAAGTATCTTGCCAGGGGCAGCACATAGCCATGAAAATATGAAGATGTAGTCTTTGCATATTATGAGAGCTGATGTATGTTAAAAAACGATAGGCAAGATTTATTTTTGTCTAGAGTTTCTGTCCTCATTCATTGAGGTTCAATATGCTTAAAGAAACAATACTCACTGAGTATTAAAAAATAATAGATTAAATATAAACCGAATATTTGTAGGGATGGACGTTACAACATACAGCTTTGAAGCTGTGGATTATGATTTTGAAGTTTTGATTTTTAAGGCCTCTTGTTCATCACCTACTAGCCTTATCATTTCAGCAATTGCTTCATTGCGATTTGCAAAGTTTTGAATCAGTTGATAGGTGGCTTTGTCTAAAGCCATCAGATTCTCGTGAGAAATGATTTCAAATTTATTTTGATGTTCGATAATGTAATAAGATTTTTGAAAATCCATAAAGTGAATCCTCTGACAGTAGGCGTTGAGTTATTCTTCGTTTGATTGCAGATCAAACTTTTTAAAATTTTTATCCAGTGCCTCATAAGAAGCCCGATCAAGCGGCGATAAAGGCGGGCGGGATCTTCTCCAGTCAGCATCTCTATAAATGAGAGAAAGTAAATATTTATAAGAGGCAATAAAAGGATGTTTGCCGACAAGCATCTGAAGATCGGCTGCTCGCGTATCCACGGTCGCTTTTTCTTTCATTCCGGGAATAAAGGTTGCCGTCGCACCTGACTGATCATGAAGGAGTGAATTGATAACGCGCGGGATTAAATTTGCCATTAAGGATATTGTTCCCGTCGAGCTCAAGCGTCTTAGATCTGTTTCGTTACATGAATAGATCATTACTTTATCCACAAACGACAATCTCAAATCATCGCTAAGTGAGCTTTGTTCACTTTGATTCACTATGCCGTAGATATGTTGACCCCACCGGTCGACAATCGTAGACAAAGAGGCTTGCGGTATATCCAGATGGGTAGAGTTGGGGAGTAAGTGGATGTAGAGTTTTGTATTTGGACTTTTGATATAAGAAGTTAAATAATCAAAGTAATGGATGAGGCCGTCAGAGCTAACGGGTTTGTAATAGAAGGGAGGGCTTAACAAAACACCGTGCAGCCCAAGAGACTCCGCTAAGTGAAGCAGACGCACCGAGTCTGGCACCGAGTTCGATGTGATCGATAGCATGATCGAATCGGGAGAAATGCCGGCTTTAATAAGTCCTGTTATCGTCTCAGATTTTTCTGTAAAACTAAACAAAGTACCTTCGCCCGCATGGCTAAAGAGTACAACTCCGTTCACTCCTTTGAAGAAAAGAGTTCTAATGTGAGACTCCAAGCGGGGATGATCAATGGATAGATCGGACTTGACGGGGGTCAAGATATCTGGCCAAGTTCCGGTGAAACCTTGTTTAATAGTGGCGGTATTGTTCATTTATGCAGTTTACCTGGGGAATTGTCCGTGGACGGATAAGCAAAGGATGGTGTGTAAGTGCAAACGAGGAACGGCTAGTTAAAAGACATGAAAGGTTATTGAGAGAACTTTCATAATTATTATCTTAGCACTAATCCTATGGGGACCAAGCAGTAATGTGATTTATGCGTGACCTTCATTTTGGTTGAAAGAAAACATCGTTGCCCAATGGGATTGGATAGCAAAAGGTTTTCAAAATAGATAAATTATTTTCAGCTCTTATGAAATGTGATTTTTATCAAGTAAGGGACAAACTGTCTGAATTGATGTCTAGATTTACCGACACGTGTTAGCTATTTCGATGGCAAAGTAGTTAAATACCTTCAACCGATCTGGTTTAAACAAGGTGAAAATCGAATGCTTAAATATTTAAAACTAATAATTAATTTAACTCTTATTGGACTAGGTGTAAGTGCATATGGCCAGCAATCCAATAAAAATCTCTATCTTGGAGCAAGTTTAGGGTACTCAAAATTATCCGATCAAACCGCAACAGTGAATTCTCAACTTGTTAATGCGGTAGGCGGCACTGCACAATCTTCCCAGAACTCTGGCGCCGCAGCCTATAGGTTGTTTGGTGGCCTCAATCTGAACGATTATGTGGCATTCGAGCTAGGCTATACCCAAACAGCTAATGAAACATTAACATTTTCTGGCTCCCCCACGCCTCCATTTCTAAATTACACCGGTTCATTCACAGCCGGCTACAGTGGAGCGGATTTGGGCGTGGTTTTGCATCCAATTCAGTTGCCTATTTTTAAATATGCATTTGTAGATGCTGGCGTCACCCGTTACACAGACAAACAGGTCGGCAATGCAAGTACGGTTCTAGGTTCCTATACTCAATCAAAGAATCAAATGGGTACAGGCCAATATTATGGGATGGGCTACGATTTGCCAATATCTATAAAAACTGTGTTGCGTGCAAGTTTGAATCATTATGACTCCATTGGTGGGGATAGTGCACTCAAATCTAATTTGGCATCTATAGGCGTATTGACTCAGTTTTGATCCGTTTAAGGTCTAATTGGTGCTTTAAAGATAGTTATTATCTTTAAAGCAACCTCAGTAATCTCAGTAACATTGCTTTTAAAGTGGGATGGCTCTAAAAGCATCGCTGTATTTGAAATGGCCAATAGATTGATTTATTACGAGGCTGGCTGAGGGAGTAGCCGTTTTTTGAATTAGTAATTTATCAGCTCCAGTCTCAGCACTAATGGACAGAAACGATGAATGTTGACTTGCATTCAAGCGACTTGCTCCGCGACGCCTCTCAACGGTTATTCGTTAGAGAATACATTTGCAAAGTCTATGCTGTCCAAAGCAATGCCGCATCCGCGTACAACACATTTCAAAGGATCCTCAGCAATGAGGACGGGAAGTCCTGTTTCTTCTTGAATGAGCCGATCAATACCTTTAAGCAATGCTCCCCCGCCGGTCAGCACTATACCTCTGTCTGCAATATCTGAGCTGAGTTCAGGAGGTGTTTGCTCTAATGCAAGTTTAATAGCTGTGATAAGGCCGTTGAGAGGGTCTGTGAGCGCCTCTAGGAGCTCTAAGGACGATACTCTAAATGTTTGTGGAACTCCGTGACTTAAGTTGCGTCCAATGACTTCGGTTTCTTCTATCTCTGAGTCGGGAAAAGCTACTGCGATTTCCTTTTTTAAGCGCTCCGCGGTTTGGTCGCCAATGAGCATCCCGTAATTGCGACGTACAAAATTAACAATTGCTTCGTCAAATTTGTCTCCACCAATGCGGACACTATTTTTATAGACCATGCCCCCTAGGGAGACGATCCCGACTTCAGTGGTTCCCCCGCCAATGTCGGCAACCATCGAGCCGGCAGGCTCAGAAACTGGTAATCCTGCACCAATTGCGGCTGCCATGGGCTCCTCAATCAAATAGACCTGCGAGGCTCCCGCTCCTATGGCCGATTCTCGTATGGCCCGCCTTTCTACCTGTGTTGAGCCTGAGGGGACGCAAATCACGATTCGGGGATTCGGTCTGAAAAATGAGTTGGGATGAACCAATTTGATGAAATGTTTTAGCATCAACTCAGTCGTTGTAAAGTCTGCTATCACGCCGTCCTTCATGGGACGGATAGCCTCCATATTTGCGGGCACTCTCCCAAGCATTCCCTTTGCCTCAATACCAACTGCAACCACGGACGATTTCCCGCCGTATTTCCCGTCCCGCTTAATTACAACAACAGAGGGTTCATCTAGAACCAGCCCTTGGTTACGGGCAATAATGAGAGTATTGGCTGTGCCTAGGTCAATGGCGATATCGGTCGAGAAGTATTTTGAAATTAGGGAATACATTCAAATCACCGGATTGAAATAATTTCTTAATTATCAGGCTGAATACTAATGAATGGCATACCACAAAAAGAGTACATATTTATTTCTCAAAATCTCGTATTGGATAAAGAAATGCAATACAGTGTCGATATATTAAAGACATAACCGAATATTTATTAGGGCAATGACACTCAAACTTTTTAAGAAAAAAGACAAAAGAAGTAAGACTGGTACAACAGTCATTGGTACTTCTGCTATGGTCATTGGTACTATCGTTTCCGATAGCCTCGTTGTTATCGACGGCGGCATTGAAGGGGACGTCGTTGCGCCTGAGGCCTTGATAAACGGACTCGTCAATGGAAACATAAAGGTAACCTCCCAGGTTGAGGTGGCTACCAACTCAAGAATTACAGGCGATTTAATCTACAAATCTATACTCATACACGAGGGCGCAAGGATTTTTGGAAAATTACACCACCAAGACGAAACAATCGCCTTAAATAATTCGTAACCTGTCAAAACTAGTCTAATTGTTTGGACTGAGCTACCCCCAGTGGGGCTCTCAAATCGCAAGTACATCACATATCTTAATTGGAGGTGCAGTGCTTGTTCGCTCATTTGTCTTCATTTGTGATTAGCGGTGTACTAAGCTTAAATAATCAGACTTAAGCTAATTTCAGTATTCTGCGTAGATAACGCTTTGATTAAAAGTTAAGAGCAAGGAATCTCTGAAAGCATACAATCAAGGCGGTAGGTCGTTCTGGTTGCTAACCTGCAGAGGGCCTTCGGCAAGGCAAGACCAATAAGCGAAGATAATCATAGTTTTACCGGACTTTCTGCGCTAACCCATTAGAGAATGGGACTACAACTTATCAAGTACAAAGTGACCGGTATGGTTCGCATGTTATGCGGCCTAGTTAAAATCTAACTGAAAACTCTCGATAAATCGAATTTAATAAAAGGATAAATATGCGTGCTCAACATACAACTTTCTCTGCCTGTAAATACTATTTATTACTTGGAGCAGTGGTTGTAGGATTCTCTGCATATGGGGCGGAAGCCTCAAAATCTGTAGTTGTAAATGGTGTAAAGATTTCAGGTGAATTAATTGATCAAGTTGTTGACTCCAATATCTCTCAAGGAGCAAAGGACTCAGCTGAGTTACGTGAGACGATTAAGACTGAATTAATCGCACGCGAGCTTTTAAGTCAGGAGGCGGTTAAACAGAGTTTAGACAAGAGCTTGGCTGTTCAAAATCAATTAACGCTACTTCGCAACGGATATTTGTCAGAGTTGGTGATCTCCAAATACTTGGAAAAAAATTCTGTATCAGAAGAAATGCTGAAGGCTGAATACAAAAGACAAATTGACGTATTGACCGGATCGCAGCAGTATTTGATCAGCCAAATTGTTGTCTCAACTGAGTCTGAGGCTAAAGAGATCGTTAAAAACCTACAAGCAGGGCAGGCATTTGATAAATTGGCAAAAGAGAAATCGATTGACCCTTCGAAACAAAATGGAGGAAGCCTGGGGTGGGTTTTGCCTGGGCAAATTATTCCTGTCATATCAAATGTTGCAATCAATTTGAACAAAGGCGCCGTCACAGTTTCGCCAGTTCAAACGCAGTTCGGGTGGCATATCCTGAAGCTTGAGGACAAAAGACCTTTTAAAGCGCCTGCTTTCGATGAAGCGAGAGCGCAATTG
>CAJAYT010000016.1 GCA_903949285.1 uncultured Burkholderiales bacterium | reverse complement strand
GCCAGAAGGTAAAGAGATGGTGATGCCAGGGGACAACGTATCTATAACAGTTAAGTTGATCAACCCGATTGCGATGGAAGAAGGCCTGAGATTTGCGATCCGTGAGGGTGGTAAGACTGTAGGTGCTGGCGTTGTTGCAAAAGTTCTGGCTTAAAGGGAATAATCACCATGTCAACCAAACAAAAAATTCGTATTAGGCTTAAGGCGTTTGATTACAAATTAATCGACCAATCTGCAGCTGAAATCGTGGATACCGCAAAAAGAACAGGCGCCATTGTCAAGGGCCCCGTTCCACTGCCAACTCGCATGAAGCGTTTTGATATTTTGCGTTCACCACACGTTAACAAATCAAGCCGTGATCAGTTTGAAATTCGTACCCATCAAAGATTGATGGATATTGTTGATCCTACAGATAAAACAGTTGATGCGTTGATGAAGTTGGACCTGCCGGCTGGAGTCGACGTAGAAATTAAGTTGCAATAAGCCAACTAATTCATAAGACAGGGGCGCAAGATTGCGCCCCTTCTTTTTTCGTGTTACAATTTAAGGCTCTGCAAAATATTGCAGGGTTCGATTAACCGCCTTCACAATCAAAACACGTTTGCCAATTGTAGTGAGCGTGGTGTAAGGAACTGGAGAAAAAAATGAGTCAAAGCAATCGTTTGGGATTGCTGGGCCGCAAGGTTGGCATGATGCGCCTATTTACAGATGAGGGGGACACTGTTCCTGTCACTGTGGTGGATGTATCTAATAACCGCGTCACCCAGGTCAAAACCCAGGAAAATGATGGATACGTAGCCTTGCAGGTTACGTTTGGACAGCGCCGCGCATCACGCGTCACCAAGGCGCAGGCCGGACACTTGGCTAAGGCAGGTGTCGAGGCAGGTCAAATTACACAAGAATTTAGAGTAACAACTGATACGGCAGGAAAGTATCAGGCTGGTACTTCCGTGCCTGTGACGGACGTGTTTCAAGTGGGTCAAAAGGTGGATGTACAGGGTACTTCCATTGGTAAGGGCTTTACTGGCACGATTAAGCGTCATAACTTCAAGTCGCAGCGTGCATCTCACGGTAATAGCCGTTCGCACAATGTTCCTGGATCCATCTCCATGGCGCAAGATCCTGGGCGTGTGTTTCCAGGTAAGAAGATGTCAGGACACTTGGGTGATGTAACCGTTACAACTCAAAACCTCGACGTTATTCGCATTGACGAGGCTAGACAGTTGCTCATGATCAGGGGTGCTGTGCCCGGAGCGTCTGGTGGTTACGTGACTGTGCGTCACGCAATCAAGGCTGTATCAAAATCAGAATCAAAGGGAGCTAACTAATGCAATTAGAACTCCTAAATGATCAAGGACAAGCGTCTGCGAAGTACGACGCACCTGAAACAGTATTTGGCCGTGATTACAACGAAGATTTGGTTCATCAAATCGTAGTTGCGTTTCAAGCCAATGCAAGGCAAGGTACGAGAGCGCAAAAAGACCGTGAGCAGGTCAAGCACTCTACTAAAAAGCCATTCCGTCAAAAGGGTACGGGCCGCGCTCGTGCTGGTATGACCTCGTCTCCATTGTGGAGAGGCGGAGGTCGTATTTTCCCGAACATGCCGGACGAGAATTTCACTCAAAAAATCAACAAAAAGATGTACCGAGCCGGTATGGCTTCTATATTCTCCCAGTTGGCGAGAGAAGGAAGACTTGCGGTTGTTGACACACTAAAGGTTGATTCTCCAAAGACAAAATTGCTAGCCGCTAAATTCAAAGCAATGAATCTATCCTCAGTGATGGTCATTGCTGATGAGGTGGATGACAATTTGTACTTGGCATCTAGAAATCTTGCCAACGTGTTAGTTGTTGAGGCTCGTTATGCAGATCCTCTGTCTTTGGTTCACTATAAAAAGATTCTAGTGACTAAGGGTGCGATGGACAAACTCAAGGAGATGTTCGCATGAGTTACGGACACAACACGCACGGTACCGTCTACGACGAAGGTCGTTTGATGAAGGTTCTGGTAGAGCCCATTGTTTCTGAAAAGGCAACCATGGTTGCAGAGAAGAACAATACGGTTACTTTTAAAGTTTTGCAGGATGCGACTAAGCCCGAAATTAAAGCTGCTGTTGAACTGATGTTCAAGGTAGAGGTTAAGGGTGTTTCAGTGGTGTCCATTAAAGGGAAGTCAAAACGCTTTGGGCGCTCAATGGGTCGTCGCGACAATATCCGTAAGGCCTATGTCACGCTCAAGCCTGGCCAAGAGCTCAACCTTTCTGGGGAGTCTGCTTAATCATGGCTGTCATTAAGATGAAACCAACTTCACCCGGCCAGCGTGCTGTGGTGAAAGTGACTAGAGATCACTTGTACAAGGGTCCTGGATTTGCACCGTTGTTAGAGCCACAGTTTCAAAAGGCTGGGCGTAACAACAACGGACACATTACAACAAGACACAAAGGTGGTGGTCACAAGCATCACTACCGTGTTGTTGATTTTGTTCGCGGTAAGGACGGAATTCCAGCAAAAGTTGAGCGCGTTGAGTACGATCCAAACCGTACTGCGCACATTGCTCTCGTTTGCTATGCAGACGGTGAGCGTCGCTACATCATTGCTCCACGTGGCCTCGAGGTCGGTGCAACAATCATGAGTGGCTCCGAGGCGCCAATTCGCGCTGGAAACACACTTCCTATTCGAAATATTCCAGTGGGTTCAACTATTCACTGTATCGAAATTAAGCCTGGCAAGGGAGCGCAAATTGCACGCTCAGCTGGAGCTTCAGCGACTCTGTTGGCTCGTGAAGGAACTTACGCTCAGGTGCGCATGCGCTCTGGTGAGGTGAGAAAGATCCATATTGAGTGCAGAGCAACGATTGGTGAAGTAGCCAACGAAGAGCACAGCCTTCGTCAGTTGGGTAAAGCCGGTGTGAAGCGTTGGATGGGTATCCGTCCGACAGTTCGCGGTGTGGCTATGAACCCTGTTGATCACCCACACGGTGGTGGTGAAGGTAAGACCGGAGAAGGTCGTGCACCAGTGGATCCTTGGGGTAATTTGACCAAGGGTTATAGAACTCGTAACAACAAGCGGACGCAAGTCATGATTGTTTCGCGTCGTAAGAAATAAGGGAATAGCAAATGACACGTTCGCTTAAAAAAGGTCCCTTTGTGGATCACCACTTGATGACTAAAGTTGATAAAGCTGTAGCCATCAAAGATAAAAAGCCAATTAAGACATGGTCACGTCGTTCGATGATCCTGCCTGAATTTATAGGGTTAACGATTGCAGTCCACAACGGAAAGCAACACGTTCCTGTTTATATAACCGACCAAATGGTAGGGCACAAGCTTGGCGAATTTGCCTTGACTCGCACTTTCAAAGGTCACCCTGCGGACAAAAAAGTCCAAAAGAAGTAAGGAGTGGTTATGCAAACACGCGCAGTCCTCAAAGGTGTCCGTTTATCGGTAGACAAAGGCCGATTAGTGGCAGATCTGATCAGAGGCAAAAAAGTTGATCAGGCATTAAATATATTGAACTTCACGCAAAAGAAGGCAGCTGGCATTGTTAAAAAAGTGCTGGAGTCTGCCATTGCGAATGCTGAACATAATGACGGTGCTGACATTGATGAGTTAATGGTCAAAACTATCTATGTTGAGCAAGGTCCTTCGCTCAAGCGCTTTACAGCACGTGCCAAAGGTCGTGGCAATCAAATCGTTAAGCCCACGTGCCATGTGTACGTGACGGTTGGCAACTGAAAGGTACACAATAATGGGACAAAAAATACACCCAACCGGTTTTAGGCTCTCAGTGAGCCGAAATTGGTCAAGTCGTTGGTATGCAAATAACAGCGATTTCGCTGGTATGTTGCAAGAAGACATCAAGGTTCGTGAGTATTTGAAGACCAAGTTGAAAAACGCGGCTGTATCAAGAATTTTGATTGAACGACCTGCTAAAAATGCTCGCATCACCATTTACTCAGCACGACCAGGCGTTGTGATTGGTAAAAAAGGTGAAGACATTGAGTTGCTGAAAAAAGAACTGGCGTTGCGCTTAGGTGTGCCAGTTGCAGTCAATATCGAAGAAGTGCGTAAGCCTGAAATCGATGCTCAGTTGATTGCTGACAGTATTACTCAGCAGTTAGAAAAGCGAATCATGTTCCGTCGTGCTATGAAGCGTGCAATGCAAAACGCAATGCGCCTGGGTGCACAAGGTATCAAGATCATGTCCTCTGGACGTTTGAACGGTATCGAGATCGCAAGAACTGAGTGGTACAGAGAAGGTCGTGTTCCACTTCACACCTTAAGAGCTGATATCGATTACGGTTTCTCAGAAGCCAAAACGACTTACGGCATTATTGGTGTAAAAGTTTGGGTTTACAAGGGTGACACTCTGGGTCGCAATGATGCGCCTGTAGCTGCTGAGCCCCGTACCGAAGAAGAGCGTCGTCCACGTGGTGCACGTCGCCCTGACAGTCGTCCTGGAAGTGATCGTCCTGCCCGCACGGGTGGTCGTCGTCCAACAGGCACCAATGCCGCACCTGATGATGGAAGTGATAAACCACTCGAAGCAACAGATGCCCCTAAAACCACCGTCAAGCGCGTCAGAAAAGTTAGCGCGCCCGCATCCACTGGCACGGCTGCGGACGGCCAAGGAGAATAACCATGCTGCAACCGGCACGGCGTAAATTTAGAAAAGAGCAAAAAGGACGTAACACGGGTGTAGCAACTCGTGGAAACTCCGTTGCTTTTGGTGACTTTGGTCTCAAATCAACAGACCGCGGTCGTTTAACTGCTCGTCAAATTGAGTCTGCACGTCGTGCAATCTCAAGACACGTTAAACGTGGCGGACGTATTTGGATTCGTATATTTCCAGATAAACCAATCTCCCAAAAACCTGCTGAAGTCCGTATGGGTAACGGCAAGGGAAATCCTGAGTACTACGTGGCTGAAATCCAGCCTGGAAAGATACTCTACGAGATCGTGGGTGTATCAGAAGAGTTGGCGCGCGAAGCGTTCCGTTTAGCAGCAGCAAAACTACCCCTGCGTACCACTTTTGTGGCTCGCATGTTGGGTCAATAATTCAGGAGAAATAAACTATGAAATCATCTGAATTAAGAGCAAAAGATACTGCTGGTGTAACGGAAGAAGTGAAGTCTTTACAAAAAGCTCACTTTAACCTTCGCATGCAAAAAGCCACGCAACAGTTGAACAATACTGCTCAACTGCGCGTAACACGGCGCAGCATCGCACGCGCTAAAACTATCCTCGCTGAAAAGCTTGCAACAACTAAGGAGTGACCATGACGGAAGCCAAAAAATCCCTCAATCGCACCTTGATTGGCAAGGTTGTTAGCGATAAAAGAGAAAAAACAGTAACAGTACTCGTAGAGCGTCGTGTTAAACACGCCCTTTACGGCAAGATTGTTGCCAAATCGAGTAAATACCACGCACATGATGAGAAGAGCGAATATCACATGGGTGATGTTATTGAGATAACTGAAAGCCGTCCAATTTCTAAAACAAAGAATTGGGTCGCTACACGTTTGATCGAGAAAGCAGAACTGGTGTAAGCCCTTTATTACCCGTTCAGCAAAAGTCCTTAAAACGGCTCACAATACGATAAGTATTTTGAGCCGTTTTCTTTTGTCGGTTGTATTAACAAGTTGATGGGTTTCACCCAAAGGAGTTATAGATGCTAAAAATTGGAGATCAAATCCCCCATACCACTCTCATGGAATATTCAGAAGTAGAGGGTGAAGGTTGTAGTATTGGGCCCAACCCAGTTGAGGTGGCTAAGGCGACTCAAGGTAAAACCATTGTTATTTTCGCATTGCCAGGAGCCTTCACACCCACGTGTTCAGCTAAACATGTTCCTGGATACGTGGAGAAGCATGATGAGTTTGTCGCAGCAGGCGTTGACGAGATTTGGTGTATCAGCGTGAACGATGCGTTTGTGATGGGCGCTTGGGCGAGGGATCAGAAAAGTGTCGGTAAAGTACGTTTGCTCGCCGACGGTAGCGCAGACTTTACCAAAGCGACAGGTTTAACACTTGACCTTACCGCGCGCGGTATGGGGCTTAGGAGTAACCGCTACTCCATGCTGGTCAAGGACGGCAAAGTGGTAACGCTCAACATAGAGGGACCTGGTAAATTTGAGGTCAGCGACGCTGCGACCATGCTGTCTCAGGTTAAGCACTGATTCATTGAACCACTGTTAGAACCCAATAAACAATAAGACCACTCAGTAGGAATAGGGCAAGCGCGAGCATCCTATTTTTGGTGGAATCATCTGAGGCCCTGATTGGGGCCTCTATTTTTTTGTGCCCGTGAATCATTGACACAGTAAGCATCTCACCCTTGCGAACTTTGTAATAAACAATCGCTAAGATGTGAAGAGTGATTAGGAAAAGAATTAAATAAAAACCAACTTCAGAGTGATACCAAGTCATCCACTCAACAGTATCGTTACTGATGTGGGCGGTAAGCGGGCCTGCAAACGCGATATCGTCATTGCTCATCATCCCGCTGAGGACTTGTAACGCGAGACTGAGGAGCATGACTAAAACCGAGATAGCGCCAAGTGGGTTGTGCCCTGCGAACTGAGTGGTTTGTTGGAGGACTGTTGATTCCGGAGGACTTGAAGTCTTTGAGTACTCAAAGGTTTTAAGGAAGTTAAACAATTGATGGACTGAGGGTACGAAACTCTTGAAGAGTGACCAATATCCCCCAAAAAATCCCCAAAAAATCCTAAAGAGAATGAGCGTTAAACTTAAATAGCCAAGGTAGGCGTGCCAAGTAAGCCAATCTCCCCCTAATAACCCCGTTATGAATTGCAGGCTGACAACGAAGGCTAACAGCCAGTGAAAAATACGAGTGGGTAAGTCCCATATCAGGGTTGGGGGCTTGGGGCTCATGGGCGTTGGGTATGTAGTGAGGTGATGGTGTGTGGGGTAAGGGTAAGGAGAATTACGAAAATCGGGTTGGTTTAACGAGCTAGGTGCGTGAATCGAGTATCCAAATATACCTCGTAAATGCGGTGAGCAGTTCAATCAAAGGCATAGTATTATTGAGATGGTGTGGGTAGAGTTTTAAATTTAATCAAGGAGCATTAATTATGCAGTTTAGAAACAATAAATTTTTGTTGGGGCTATGTTTATCATTCGCTGTAATCATGACAGCAGGTGCGCAACAATTTAGTAAGCCAGAAGATGCAATCAAATACAGAAAAAGTGCTCTCTTTATTATGAATGCACAGTTTAGCCAGATAGGTTCAATGGTACAAGGTAAGGTTCCATATGACGCAAAAGTTGCAGCCGATAGTGCCGCCGTAGTTGAAGTGATGTCCAAATTACCCTGGACTGCATTTGGCGAAGGTACGGATAAAGGGGAGACAAAGGCAAGGGCTGAAATATGGACCGATGCAGCCAAATTCAAGGATGCTCAGGACAAGTTGATCACCGAGAGCGCAAAACTGGCTGCTGCTAGCAAAACGGGAAAGCTAGAGGATCTCAAGTTAGCATTTGGCGCAACAGCTGGCGCTTGTAAGAATTGTCACGAAAATTTTAGAGCTAAATAATAGGACCCTACCCAACTGCAACCTGGCAGTAAGACGGAGAAGTCTTGTTTAAAAAAACACCTCCAGCCTGGAAGAAATAAGCGTAACAATTGATAAAAATTCTAAAGGGCGGTGGTGCATTAAGACTTTAAATAATTTGATCGATTTTGAGCTGCGTTATTTCTGAATCATTCAGATTCAAAATCTCTTTGAGCACCTCCTCCGTGTGTTGACCCAACAACGGGGGGGCATGTTTTTGTTGAACGGGGGTCAGTGATAGTTTTAAAGGACTCGCCACTAACTCGACCTTGGTGTTGCGTGGGTGCTCCCAAGTTTGCACCATTTGTCTTTCTCTAACCTGTGGATCCTCAAATACTTCCGCAAAATTATTGATCGCGCCGCATGGCACCTTAGCGGCCTCAAGTGCGGGTAGCCAGACAGACTTTGGCCTTGTTAATAGGCACGCCTGGAGCTCAGGCACCAAAATATCTCTGTGCCTCACCCGGTCTTGGTTCAAAGTGAACCTTGGATCTTTGTGCCAATCCTTTTGTGCGACTTCGCAGAATTTTGCAAATTGACGATCGTTACCCACCGCTAAAATAATGAAATCGCGTTGACCCTCATTAGGCGCAACCTCAAAGACTTGGTAGGGCACGATGTTTTGATGTGCATTGCCCATGCGCGTAGGTACTTTGCCGGTGAATTGACCGTCTGTTAAGTAGTTGGCACCTAAATTGGCGAGCATAGCAACTTGCGTATCTAAAAGAGCCATATCAACATACTGGCCTTGACCCGTGGATTGTGCGTGTCTAAGTGCGGCGAGAATACCAACACACGAATACATGCCCGTGAACAAATCTGCAACCGCAACACCGACTTTTTGCGGCCCTCCTCCCAAATCATCGCGCTCCCCCGTGATGCTCATCAGCCCCCCTATGCCTTGGACGGCATAGTCATAGCCGGCTCGGTCTTTATAGGGACCTGTTTGACCAAAGCCAGTAATACTGCAGTAAACAAGCTTAGGGTTAATACCTTTAAGAGACTCATAATCGAGTCCGTAGCGTTTCATGTCACCGACTTTAAAGTTTTCTATAAAAACATCACACGCAAGGACGAGTGCTCTAATGAGCGCTTGACCTTTGGGGCTAGCGATGTCGCAGGTGACAGAGCGTTTGTTGCGATTGGTGCCCAGGTAATAGGCTGCCTCTTGAGTAACGTCACCCGAGTCATCTTTTAAAAAGGGTGGTCCCCAACCCCGAGTATCATCGCCGCTCCCGGGGCGTTCAATTTTAATCACATCAGCCCCTAGGTCCGCTAGCGTTTGGGTGCACCAAGGTCCTGCGAGGACTCTTGATAAATCTAAAACACGAATACCGTCAAGAGAGTTCATAAAAGAGTTGAAGTGAAGGGTGTCTGCTCTTTGTTCTTAGTGCACAGATTACGGGCACAATGACAACAGTTTTGGGAAGTAGAGAGCGCAATTGATTTGCGCGGCTTAAAGGTATTGTAAAAAACAAATGGATACTGTATCAGTGTTATGAAGATTTTAAAGAAACGCAGGGTAAGGACAGCGCTGAAGGCTTGGAAGACTTGGATGACTGGAGTGGGCTGGACTGCAGCCTTGTTATCAGCCTTTGCAATGTGCGGGTGTTCACAGGGGCTTAATTGGCGTGAGATCAGCGTTGATGATTCTGCAGTCAGTATTTGGCTGCCTTGCAAACCCAGTGAAGCCTCTCGTGAAATTCCACTGAGTGCAGACCCTGGTGTGGGTGAGATTAAGATCAACATGGTGGGTTGTGAGAAAGATTCAATGCAATTCGCCGTGAGTTATATAGACGAGGCGCAAGTATCCAAACTTAAAATGCCAAAAAATGCTGGGTCGGATTCTGCGCTTAACAAGTGGATGCAACTGTGGGAGCGTGCAAGTCTAAGTTCATTGGGCATTAGGGAGGGTTTTGAGCTGCGTGATTGGCCCGATTTGAAGGTTGAGACTTCTCCCAAAGCGCAGTATGTACGGGTTAAAAACGAGTCCGCAATAGAGGCCCAGTTCTTGTGGTTTGGATACCGCGGCACGCTTTACCAAGTAGCGCTCTTTAGCGCGTCCCCACTCGCTCAAAATAAGGTGCTGTTGGACACTTTTTTTGATTCCCTTCAGATTAAGTTGCAACCCCAATGAGCAAAGACCTTCTAAAGCCCAAGGATGCGGTGCTCGTTTTTGCGGCGTTTGCATCTGCTTATTTCATCTCAACACTCATTCGCGCAATTACGGCAACACTCTCTCCCGTTTTGACACAGGAGCTTAGTTTGCAGGCCCACGAGTTGGGGCTTTTGGCGGGCGGTTTTTCTTTGGGATTTGCGATGGTACAAATTCCAATGGGCGACTGGTTGGATAGATACGGACCTAAAAAAACTGCCCTCGTTTTGATGGGCTTTGCTGTTTTAGGATGTATTGCTTTTGCACTTGCACAGAATTTTTACGGGTTGTGGTTGGCCCGGATTTTGACTGGCGTTGGAGTCAGTGGGTGTTTAATGGCGCCCTTAACAGGCAACAGGCGCTGGCTCACGCCTGCCTCTCAAATGAGAGCTAACTCTTGGCTATTGATGGCGGGCTCACTTGGGATGCTGATGTCTACCTTGCCCGTTCAGTGGTTACTGCCCATAACCGGATGGAGAATCATGTTCATGGGTGTGGGTGTCATATTACTGATGTCTATGTTGGCGATATTTGTTTGGGTCCCAAGATGGCAAAACAAGGTCACGCAGCACATCAGCACTAACCAAGATCAAAGCGCACCCTCCCCCGCCCAACAGGGTTGGCGAGCGTCCTATTCACAGGTGTTGGTGCACCCCTATTTCAGGAGAACTGTGCCCATTGGTTTTATGGGGTACGGAAGTTTGCTTGCGATTCAGACCCTTTGGGCAGGGCCTTGGATGGTGAACGTGGATCATTATTCGCAGGTTCAGTCGGCGCAGGGCTTATTTGCGATCAACTTGGCCATGATGTTTTGCTTTGGCTGGTGGGGTTGGGCAGTGCCGCGTTTTCAAAGTAGAGGCATCACAGTGCAGGCGTTGGTGAATAACGCTTACCCCCTTTGTTTACTTAGTCTGGGCGTTATGCTTTTCGTAGGGCCTGGTTACGGCGCTGTCACTTTGACCTGCTACTGTTTAACGAGTTCAGTGATTGCGATGGTCCAGCCCACGGTAGGACTGTCGTTTCCCGCTCATTTGGCGGGAAAGGCATTGTGCGCCTATAACTTGGTGATTTTTTTAGGTATATTTGCAGTCCAGTGGGGCTTGGGTCTCATGATTGATGCATTTGGAGCTGCAGGGTTTGCGCAGGAGGATAGTTATAAAGCAGCGTTTTTTGTAGACTTATGTTGCTGTAGTGTTGCTTACCTATATTTTCTGATGGCAAAAGACGATAATTCCAGGGATATCTAAAACAGAGTGCAATAGCGCAATTGTTGACCATAAACTCATGACCACAACCATCTTGTTGATTGCCCATGCACCCCTAGCGCAGGCACTACGTGCTTGCGCCTTGCATGTTTACCCTGACTGCGAAGCAGAGGTCATGGCCTTGGATGTTTTACCCGATGAAGATCCAGAGATTACCTTGATCAAGGCTGAGCAACTCAGGACAAAATTGGGTGAAGGACAGACACTGGTTTTGACAGACATTTTTGGTGCGACGCCCTCTAATGTTGCAAAAAAATTAGTTGAAGGAACGCAAACTAAGTTGATAGCAGGGGTCAATTTGCCCATGCTGCTTAGAGCTATTTGTTACCGTCATGAACCCATTGAAACGCTTTTACAACGAGCTCTCGCTGGCGGTGCCCAGGGGGTGATGCAAGTTGCAGTAGCGGCACCTCAAAATCAAATCAAACGAAACTATGATCAAAAACAAAGTAATTATCAGCAATAAGCTAGGTCTTCATGCCCGCGCCTCTGCCAAGTTGACAAAGCTGGCAGGCTCCTACAGTTGTGAGATATGGATTTCCAAGGGCGATAGACGGGTGAATGCCAAGAGCATCATGGGCGTCATGATGCTTGCTGCAGGCAAAGGCATGGAAGTGGAGCTTGAGACAGACGGCGAGCTAGAGGCGGAGGCGATGGACGCTTTGGTGGCGCTTATGGCCAATAAGTTCGGAGAAAGCGAGTAACCCGATTAACACAATGCTTAGGATTTAAGGCAATGACCTTCTCAATACACGGACTAGCGGTTGCACGTGGCATTGCTATGGGGCGCGCCGTATTGGTGGCCTCTAGCCGGGTAGATGTTGCGCATTACTTTATCCAGCCTGATCAAATCGAGAGCGAGATTGGGCGGGTCGTGCACGCCAGAGAATGCGTGATTGAGGAGATCAATAAGTTACAGCAAACACTCCCCAAGGACGCACCCCCTGAGTTGGCTGCGCTTTTGGATGTGCACATGATGCTTTTGCAAGATGAAATGTTGGCCAGTGGAATTAACACTTGGGTCCGCGAACGCTCCTATAACGCTGAGTGGGCTTTGACCTCGCAGTTGGAGGTTGTAGCGCGTCAATTTGATGAAATGGAAGACCCTTATCTAAGGGAGCGCAAGGGAGACCTTGAGCAAGTAGTCGAGAGAATTCTTCGTCATTTAAAAGGTGATCACAACACATTGCCGCAAATGGGTTCTGGACAAGCAAGTCAGTTGGCCAAACAACCCGATCTTCTGTCAGATGAACAGTTAGACGTGCCTTTGATTTTGGTTGCTCACGATTTATCGCCTGCTGATTTGTTGCAATTCAAGCAAAGTGTTTTTACTGGATTTGTAACCGATGTCGGAGGGAAGACATCTCACACTGCCATTGTTGCCAAGAGCTTAGATATCCCTGCAGTTGTGGGAGCGAGAACGGCGAGTCATTTGATTCGCCAAGATGATTGGGTCATTGTCGACGGAGACACCGGGGTGGTGATCGTTGACCCCTCTCCCATCATTTTGGACGAATACAGCTTCAAGCAGCGCCAGGCAAAGGTTGAGCGTGAGCGCCTCTCCAGGCTTAGGCACCGCCCCGCGGTGACTTTAGACGATGAGCATGTGGAGTTGTTGGCAAACATTGAAATGCCTGAGGATACAAAAACTGCGGTGGGAGTAGGAGCTGTTGGTGTTGGACTCTTTAGGAGTGAATTTTTGTTTATGGGGCGAGACGGTATGCTGCCCGATGAGGAGGAGCAGTACCGCGCTTATTGCACTGCTGTAGACGGGATGAAGGGTCTGCCCGTCACCATTAGAACGGTAGATGTAGGAGCGGATAAATCCTTGGACCGATCCAACAAAGATGAGGCCCATTTGAACCCTGCGCTTGGACTGCGCGCAATTCGCTGGAGCTTGTCAGAGCCGGGCATGTTTCTAACGCAGCTTCGCGCAATCCTTCGCGCTGCAGCGAGGGGGCAGGTTAATTTATTGATTCCTATGCTGGCCCACTCCCGCGAGATCCAACAAACGCTTGCACTCCTTGCAACTGCGCGTCATCAACTCGATGCAAAGGGGGCCGTTTATGGCCCCGTTAAAGTGGGGGCGATGATTGAGATACCTGCAGCAGCTATCAGCGTACGCATGTTTTTGAAATACTTTGATTTCTTATCCATTGGTACCAACGATTTGATTCAATACACCCTTGCTATTGACCGTGCAGATGAGCAGGTCGCTCATTTATATGACCCGCTACACCCTGCGGTGCTGCGGTTGGTGGCGGATACGATAGCCGCTTGCAAAGAGGCTGGTAAGAGCGTCAGTGTGTGCGGGGAGATGGCAGGGGATTCGAGCATGACCAAGCTACTACTCGGTCTTGGTCTGAGGAGCTTCTCGATGCATCCAACACAGATTTTGTCTGTTAAGCAAGAAATACTGAGAGCCGACACTCAACTCTTGAAGAAATGGGCAATGGAGGTCATCAGCTCCGATGACCCCTCCCTATTCCTTGAGCAGCACAACGCCGTCAAGAATCAATAAAGTTATTTGTTTGGTATTACTGCCTTACTGCAGGTCGGTAAACGCTCTCATCTGTGCGAACGCTTGATAATGCAAATCGCTGCCCGTTCAAATAATCCTCTGCGCAGCGAAGCAGTAAAGGGCTGCGGTGCAAAGAGCGTGAAGCTCTGATCTCCTCAATGCTCAACCAAAGTGTTCTGACAATTCCTTTGTCTAAATCGAGCTTGGGGTTGTGGGCTCCTAACTGGCCGCAAAACGCAAACCTAAGGTAGGTAATGTCTTCTAGGGCCTCGGGTGTATCTAACGCTCCCAAGGTCTGTGTCGCTTGAGGGTTGCGTCTTTGAAACCGCGACAGGTAAGCGCCGACCAGGTGCTCGGGGGTAAAGGAATAAGCCGTTTCCTCTAAAACCTCCCGAATGCAGGCCTCCTCTGGGGACTCGCCCAGTTCAAGGTGGCCTGCAGGGTTGTTGAGCATGAGGCCCTCAGGCGTTTCCTCCTCAACCAACAAAAACTTGCCGCCTTGTTCGATAATTGCGGCAACAGTAACACTGGGTTTCCAACGTTCAGACATGATGAGGGGCCTTTCTTGGCGATAGATTAAGGGGTGAGACACCTTTGTCCCAGATGACTTGCTCAGACGAGCCTCTTGAAGGGCTAACACTTAGTTAAAAATGAGGCGTAATTGGGTCACAATGGGGTGGTGCGCGAGATCTTAATAAAATGATGTGAAGATTTTAGGAGCTAAATATGCAGATAGGGGTTGTTGCCGAAATAGTGGCTGGAGAAAGGCGGGTTGCCATCACTCCCGAGACCACTAAGAAGTTGGTGGCCAAAGGGCACAGCGTGCATATCCAATCTGGAGCGGGATTGGGCTCAAGTATCACCGATGCTGCGTATCAGGCCGCTGGGGCACAAATTACGGATGTTTACGCGGCGTATGAGTGCGATTTGGTTTTAAAGGTTCGTGCACCACTTGAGAGTGAGGTCGCGTACCTGAAGCGAGGTGGGGTCATGGTTGGCATGCTCAACCCCTTTGACCGGGAAGGGCTCCAACTACTGGCAAGGGCTGGACTCACGAGTTTTGCCTTAGAGGCCGCCCCTCGGACCTCGCGCGCCCAGAGCATGGACGTGCTCTCCTCTCAAGCCAATATCGCTGGATACAAGGCGGTGATGATCGCTGCAGATAAATATCCAAGGTTCTTTCCCATGCTGATGACGGCTGCTGGAACGGTGAAAGCCGCTCGGGTCGTGATTCTGGGTGTGGGTGTTGCTGGTTTACAGGCAATCGCAACTGCTAAGCGACTCGGCGCGGTCATTGAGGCCTCTGACGTTCGTCCCAGTGTGAAAGAACAGGTTGAATCTTTGGGGGCAAAATTCATTGACGTGCCCTATGAGACACAAGAAGAACGCGATGCAGCCGAAGGTGTGGGCGGATACGCTCGCCCGATGCCCCCAAGCTGGCTCGAGCGCCAAAAGGCCGAAGTGGCTAAGCGGGTTTCTATGGCCGATGTGGTGATCTCCACTGCGCTGATCCCCGGGCGCGCCGCGCCTGTTTTGATCACTCCTGAGATGGTGCAGTCTATGAAGCCAGGCTCAGTTATTATTGATTTGGCCGCCGCCGCGGGTGGTAATTGCCCACTGACAAAGGCGGATCAAACGGTTGTTGAGCACGGTGTCACTATTGTGGGTGAGACAAATCTGCCTTCAATGGTGGCCGCTGATGCATCTGCACTTTACGCAAGGAATGTACTTGATTTTCTAAAGCTGATCGTGAACCCCGAGGGTGCGTTCCATTTAGATCTAACAGACGACATCGTTGCCGCTTGTCTGGTGACCCAGAACGGCGAAATTACAAGGAATTAAAGTCATGGAAATTGTTTCGCATACCTTAACGAATTTGGTTATTTTTGTATTGGCGATTTATGTGGGTTATCACGTTGTCTGGACCGTGACCCCTGCGCTGCACACGCCCCTCATGGCGGTCACCAATGCAGTCTCCGCGATTGTGATTGTGGGCGCAATGCTTGCAGCCGCAATGACTGAGACGACGCTTGGCAAAACGATGGGCGTGCTGGCAGTCAGTTTGGCAGCGGTTAATGTTTTTGGTGGTTTTTTGGTCACCAGGAGAATGCTGGAGATGTTTAAGAAAAAAGACAAAAAACCTAAAACAGATGCGCAGTCAAGCACCAGTGCAGGGGGTGCATGATGAGTATGGATCAGGTCACACTTCTTTATTTAATCGCAAGCGTCTGTTTCATCCAAGCGCTCAAAGGACTCAGTCATCCAACAACCTCGGTGCGGGGAAATATGTTTGGAATGCTGGGCATGACTTTGGCCGTCCTCACAACGGCAGCGCTCATCTACAAGCTCTCTGATTCGGCTCTGGGGTTGTCTTGGGTGTTACTCGGTTTAGTGATCGGTGGCGGTGTTGGGTCTTTGATGGCTCAAAAGGTTGAGATGACCAAAATGCCTGAGCTCGTAGCCTTCATGCACAGCATGATTGGTTTGGCGGCAGTCTTTATCGCCATAGCTGCGGTTGCTGAGCCTAAGGCTTTTCAAATTGTGGCGTCCTCTGATCTGCCGATCCCTAGTGGCAACCGTTTAGAGTTGTTCTTAGGGGCCGCGATTGGAGCCATCACTTTTAGCGGATCCGTTATTGCTTTTGGAAAGCTCTCAGGTAAATACAAGTTCCGCTGGTTCCAGGGCTCCCCTGTGGTATTTCCTGGTCAGCACATGCTTAATTTGGTGCTTGCGTTATCGGCTGTGGCGCTTGGAGGAGTGTTCATAGCAACCCAGGATTGGACTGCTTTTTTTGGGATGCTGGCGATTGCATTTGTACTTGGATTTTTAATCATCATCCCAATCGGTGGCGCTGATATGCCGGTGGTGGTGTCCATGCTCAACAGCTACTCGGGTTGGGCGGCGGCGGGGATTGGTTTCTCTCTCAACAACAGTATGCTCATCATTGCCGGATCCTTGGTGGGCTCCAGCGGAGCGATCTTGTCGTACATCATGTGCAAGGCCATGAACCGGTCTTTCTTTAATGTTATTTTGGGTGGTTTTGGCGGCGCGCCGGCTGCTGCGGGTCCAGACGGACAGGTGCAACGGAGTGTTAAAAGCGGCAGCGCCGATGATGCAGCATTTATGCTGATGAATGCAGAAACCGTGATCATTGTGCCCGGCTACGGTTTGGCAGTTGCAAGAGCGCAGCACGCGGTCATGGAGCTGGCTGATAAATTAACCGAGCACGGCATAACGGTTAAGTATGCGATACATCCTGTGGCAGGAAGAATGCCAGGCCACATGAATGTTCTTTTGGCTGAGGCTGAGGTGCCTTACGACCAGGTGTATGAGATGGAGGACATCAACGGCGAGTTTGGCCAGGCTGATGTGGCCATCATTTTAGGGGCCAATGATGTGGTTAACCCCGCTGCACTGGTAAAGGGTAGCCCGATTTACGGCATGCCGATACTGGACGCTTATAAAGCGAAGACGATTATTGTCAACAAGCGCTCGATGGCTGCAGGCTACGCGGGACTCGACAATGAGCTCTTTTACATGGATAAGACGATGATGGTTTTTGGAGATGCTAAAAAAGTAGTGGAAGATATGGTGAAGGCCGTAGAGTAAATTCTTATTGTCTTATCGACTTTGCTTAACCACTTAACTGTTTTGATGCGCGCTGTGCCCACCTAGTTGATGAACGATAGTACATCTCAAAGCCCCAGGTTCGCCATTGTCGCGGCCCTCACGGAGGAGGTGAGCCACATACTGGAGCATATGCACTCCAGGTCGTGTGAGCGAATAGCGGGACGCGATTACTGGTCAGCGACCTACCGCGGCCATGAACTCATCATTGTGCTCTGCGGCATTGGCAAAGTGGCCGCTGCAATCACGGCTACTGCTTTGATTGAGCGTTTTGGTGTTCAAGAAATTTTATTCACCGGTGTGGCTGGTGCCGTGGGCGAGTCTGTGAGTGTGGGCGATGTCGTCATTGGTGAGCAGTTTATACAACACGACATGGATGCAAGTCCCTTGTTTGCACGCTACCTTGTACCCGGATACGCGGATGTGCACTTTAACGCAAGCACTACGATGTCAAAGCGCTTAAGGCTTGCAAGCACAAAGGTCTTATCGCAGTTAGGGCAACTGATCAGTCCAGAAATAGTCAATAGATTTAGCTTGCAAAAGGCGCAGGTGCATGCTGGACTGGTCTTAAGCGGAGACCAGTTCGTCTGTGACGACGGTGTTAGGGCGCAACTTCGTCAGGCCCACGCTCGGGCCCTGGTAGTGGAGATGGAGGGGGCCGCTGTCGCGCAGGTTTGCAAAGACTATGCTGTCTCCTTTGCACTTATGCGAACCGTCTCAGACGCTGCGGGCGAGCACGCAGCGAAGGACTTTACAGCGTTCTTGCACGCGGTTGCGAGTCGCTATAGCGCGTTGATCGTAGAGGCTTATTTGGACGGCAATTAAATTATTTCAGCCATCCTCTTCTTCTAAAGTAAAGCATCGGCACCATGGCGCTGGCGATCATGAGTACCACAGCGTAAGGGTAACCGAACGTGAAATGTAGTTCGGGGATGCTGTCAAAATTCATGCCGTAGATGCTTGCGATAAGCGTTGGTGGCAAGAGTGCAACGCTTGCAACAGAGAATATTTTAATAATCTTGTTTTGGTTGATATTGATAAAACCAACGGTTGCATCCATCAGGAAGTTGATCTTGTCAAATAAGAAGGCGGTATGGTTGTCGAGGGACTCGATGTCTCGCAAAATCTGACGAGACTCCTCGAGTTGTTCAGAGTTGAGCATACGAGCGCGCATCATAAAGCTCACGGCGCGCCGCGTGTCCATTACATTTCTGCGGATGCGCCCGTTCAAGTCCTCTTGGCGTGCGATTCGTCCAAGCACTTCGCTCGCGAGCTCATCCGTTACGTCCTCGGAGAGCACCATTTTGCTGGCTTTCTCGAGCTCATCGTAGATGCCCTCTAAGGTGTCAGCTGAGTACTCAGCGTCGGCGTCAAAGAGTTTGAGAAGCACGTCCTTGGCGTCTGTAATCAAGTTGGGGTCCCGTCTTGCGCGAAGTCGCAGCAAGCGAAACACGGGGACATCCTCATCATGGATTGAGAACAAGACGCCCTGGCTTTTCAAATTATCGTTGTGCTGATTCAAAATGAAAGCAACCCGAACGGTACGAGGCTCTTCATCATCAGCGATTAAAAAATCACTTCGAATATGTAACTCGCCGTTATCCTCTTGATAAAACCGAGCCGACTCCTCAATGTCCTCATCCATCGCATCATCTGGAATAAGTAGGCCGTAATACTGCTTAACCCAGCGCTTCTCCTCAACGCTTGGTTCATCCAAGTCAACCCAAATAGGTTGAAATTTAGAGAGTTCTTCAAGAGATTCAATTTCCTCTTGAAAGAGTCGACCATTGGCCAAGGAAAAAATATTGAGCATGGCATAGGGGGCGCGTTGAGCGCCGCTATTGAGATTCGAAAGAAGGGACTGAGTTGCTTTCGAACCTCTGGGCCATATGCACTGATGTGCTTTGCGCTTTGAGAGCCGAAAGCTACCGACTAGGGTAGGGTTCCAAGGAGACATTCTCCGCTGTTGAGATGTATGCATTATGACATTCAATCGAGGTAAACCTTGGGTAAAGGTGCGTTACAACCTGTCTGTTGTTGGAATCTGGCCATAATGGAGATAATGAAAAATAAAAACTCATTAACCCCTAAACGTGAGCTGATGTTGCTTGTGACTTTGGCGGGCATTCAATTCAGCCATGTGGTTGACTTTATGATCATGATGCCCCTTGGGCCGCAGTTAAGAGATCTCTTTACGCTCACTGACGCGCAGTTTGGTTTCATTGTCTCTGCCTACACCTTGGCCGCCGGCGTGTCAGGCCTATTTGCAGCAACCTACATTGACCGCTTCGATCGCAAGAGATTATTGCTTTGTTTGTACGCCTTGTTTGGACTGTCCACTATTGCTTGCGCATTTTCGGTAAGCTACCACTGGCTGATTTTGTCAAGAATTGCTGCAGGTACATTTGGAGGTGTTTTGTCGGCCCTCTCCCAAACCATCGTTGGCGACGTGATACCGTTTGAGCGAAGGGGGCGGGCCATGGGGGTAGTCATGACCTCGTTTTCTGTGGCCACTGTAGCTGGCATACCCGGTGGACTTTTCTTGGCGTCTGAGTACGGGTGGCACATTCCATTTTTTGTGATTGGTGGACTCAGCGCAGTCTTGATGCTTTTGGCCGCTTTGACCCTGCCCTCCTTGAACGCGCACCTTGAGTACTCTAGAGGTCGCAAAGTTCTGCCCTTGATTGTGCAGGTGTTGAAAGATCGCAACCATCAACGCGCACTCCTCTTATCGTCTTGTATTGTTTTTGCTGGCTTTACAGTTGTGCCCTACATCACTTTGTACATGCGCGCCAACGTTGGAATCCCAATGCAGGAGATACCTTACATATATTTAGTTGGCGGTTTAGCGACCCTTTTCTCCATGCGCTGGATTGGTCAGGCAACGGACAGGGTGGGTAAGGCAAAGATGTTTCGCATCATGGTTTTGTTGGCAGTGATCCCCTTATTCATTACAACCCTTTTGCCTCCCGTACCCCTTTGGGTGGTTCTTATTTCCTCGAGTTGCCTGTACGTTTGTATGAGTGGGCGTATGGTGCCAGGTATGGCGCTGGTGAGTTCCGCGGCAAGGCCCGAGTGGAGGGGAACTTTCATGACCATCAATAGCGCCGTTCAATCCGGTGCAATGGGCGTAGCCGCTTTTGTGGGAGGGCATTTGATTGGACGAAACGCCAACGGTGAGTTAACCCATTACTGGACCGCTGCAATGGTGGGTGCTCTTGCGAGTGTTTTAGCGGTTGTGATGTCGTCAAAAGTTCATCTGTACACCTTGCCTCATGGCACCCAAGGCTGAGCGATGGTAAGCAAATGACCCAAGCTCTTAGCATAAAAATACCGCATAAATAATTTAATGTTTATTGCGTTTTCGATCTTGCATTTTTTTTATTTCAGGGGCATCATGTATCCAAGGTCTCAAATGAAAGGTTTGGGACTTTGACCTAAAGACGTAAGTAATTAAAGGAGTGTGATCTTATGAATTTAACAATCAGTGGCCATCATTTGGAAGTTACCCCAGCGCTTAGAACTTACGTCACAGAGAAATTGGACCGAGTCATCAGACATTTTGACCAGGTCGTGGATGTCAAAGTTTTACTCACGATAGATAACCAAAAAGAAAAAGAAAAACGACAACGCGCAGAATGCAACATACTCGTCAAAGGTCATGATATCTTTGCCGAGAGTGCACACGAGGACCTGTACGCTGCGGTCGACAATTTAGTGGATAAATTAGACCGTCAAGTCGTCAAGCACAAAGACAAAATACAGGACCATCATCACGAAAGCACCAAACGAGCAATGCAATAGTTACAAAGGCATACTTTGTAATTAAACAACAACCCTAGATAAGTTCATAGTCAGGTGCATAATATGCCTTGACTATGAACAGACTTAACTCCATTTTGTCGTCCTCCTTGGTGCAAGTTAAGGTGGATGCAACCAGCAAAAAACGAGCCTTTGAAGAGGCTGGGTTGGTGTTTGAGAACTTGCACGGACTGAGTAGGGCTTTGATTGCCGACAGTTTGTTTGCGAGGGAGAGGCTGGGCTCTACGGGCCTAGGACATGGTGTGGCTATCCCGCACGGGCGAATCAAAGGACTCAAGGCGCCTTTGGCCGCCGTGTTTCAACTTGCCAATCCTATTGGGTTTGACGCCCCAGATGAGCAGCCCGTATCGTTGCTGATTTTCTTATTGGTGCCTGAGGCCTCCACTCAAAAGCACCTCGAAATACTCTCCGAGATTGCAGAGATGCTTGCAGATGTCTCGGTCAGGGATCGCCTCAAAACCAGTTCAAATGCCGACGAACTCTTTGCGGCCATCACGAATTGGCGATCGGCCCAAATTGCTTAACTAGCGCAAATGGCTAGACTGCATCTACTGCATAAACGCAAGACTCACTCACTCGCCAAAGCAACCAGCCAATGCAGCGCTCTTTCATTTAATCTACCGAACCGATTTAAGCTTTGAAACCAACCGTTGTCAGTGCACAAGTTTTATTTGAAGACTTTAGAAAAAAGTTGAGTTGGAATTGGTTGGCTGGCCAAGAGGCTTTAGAGCGCCGGTTTGAGGAAGGCGCCATCCAAGACGCTCATTCGGGCGCTGACTTGGTTGGGTACCTCAACTACATTCACCCCTACAGGCTACAGATTATTGGGCCTCGCGAGATTGAATATCTACAACAAGGCAGTCCTGAGGAATGCCTTGCTCGGTTTGAGCAAATCATTAGCTTAAAACCCCCTGCGTTGGTGATGGCGGACGGGTTGCCTGCGCCCAAGCCCTTGATAGATGTGTGTGAGCGCGCGCAAATACCGCTTTTTGCTACGCCAGAGGCGTCCGCCTTTGTGATCGATTTATTAAGCGCCTATTTGTCTCGCCATTTTGCGGATAGAACGACCTCTCACGGCGTGTTCATGGACATCTTAGGACTGGGTGTTTTGATCACGGGTGAGTCCGGGTTGGGCAAAAGCGAGCTAGGGTTAGAGCTCATCTCACGTGGGCACGGATTGGTCGCGGACGATGTGGTGGACTTTTACAGAACCAACCAGTCAACACTTGAGGGGCGTTGCCCAGAGTTGTTGCAAAATCTGTTGGAGGTCCGAGGCATTGGACTCTTGGATATACGCGCCATATTCGGGGAGACCGCTGTTAGGCGCAGAATGCGCCTAAAGCTTATTGTGCATTTGGTTAGACGTGAAACGCTGGAGCGGGACTATGACCGCTTGCCTCATGAGCCGCTGACTCAAGATATTTTAAATATCTCCATTCGAAAAGTAGTCATTCAAGTTATCGCGGGCCGAAATATAGCGGTGCTTGTGGAGGCTGCAGTGCGCAATACTATTTTGCAACTCAGGGGAATCAATACCTACGAAGAGTTTGTAGATCGGCACAAAAAAGAGATGGACAAAGAGGGCGATTCAGACGCTTAGCTTTGTTTTATGGGTCGAATGCTAGACCCATCTAAGATTTATGCGGACAGGGATTTTGCTTGCAGTGGGCATATAAGCTCAGTGAATGATCTGCAATCTCAAAGCCTTTTAGCTCTGCAATCTTGTGCTGACGCTCCTCTATTTCTGGATCAAAGAATTCCTCCACACGTCCGCAGTCTAGGCACACTAAATGATCATGGTGCTCGCCTTCATTGAGTTCGTAGACCGACTTACCGCTTTCGAAATGGCTGCGCTTTAAAAGACCCGCCTGTTCAAATTGAAGTAACACCCTGTAGACCGTTGCAAGCCCAATATCACTGCGCTCTTCGAGTACTGTTCTATATATATCTTCAGCAGAGAGGTGACGAAGATTTGATTTTTGAAAAAGCTCCAGGATTTTTAATCGAGGTAATGTAGCTTTGAGGCCAGTGCTCTTAAGATCTTCTTCGATGGGGGGCATTGGGTGGGTCCTTAGGGGCTTGAGGGATACACAAAGAGGGGGGCTGAGGGGGGTGGGGCTCGTGTTTTTAGAACTGGGTTGATGAAAAGGCGCTGGGCGGGAGCCAAAAAACAAAGTCTTGAAAAATCAGCCTAAATGAGGGATTGCGTCCCAGACGCCATAATTGTAAGTCCAGCGCAATTAGGGGGTGAGCGTTACAATAATCGGATGAACCTTTTAACTCATATGAATGCCCCTTACCAACTCCTCAAAGTTCGTGTGCGGTTTGCGCTGGTACTCAGCGCGCTTAGTTTGTGCGCTTGCATAACGCCGTATCACGTTGAGGTGGTTCAAGGCAACTTTGTGTCGAGTGAGCAAGTGCAGGCCTTGAGGCCCGGCATGACACGAAACCAGATTCGTGAGATTTTGGGAACACCTTTGATAACGAGTCCCTTTCACGCCGATAGGTGGGACTATGCGTTTACGATTCGTCGCACGGGGACGCCTCCACAACAAAGAAAGCTTTCAGTTTTTTTTAAAGTCGATCAATTTGACCGAGTAGAGGCTGATGAGTTACCTAGTGAGTCGGAGTTTGCGGCGCGAATTGACACTCAAAAAATAAACACTTCAAAGCTACCCCGCATGGAGGCAACTGAAAAAGAGTTGAGTGCGTTTAAAGTCAAGCCCCAAAACACACAGCCAAGCGAAGTTGATAATGCGCCCGCTTCTATGAATTATCCTCCCCTTGAGGCGCCTAGGCGGTAAAAGTTAAGAGACTACAAAGATGAATGATTCAAAACAAATTGCCGTAGCCATAGCCGGCGCAAGTGGTCGAATGGGACGCATGTTAATTGAGATCGTGTTGCAGTCCAGTGATCTGCGCTTGGTTGGTGCCATCGACATACCCTCAAGTCCAATGATTGGCAATGATGCAACAGGATTTTTGGGTAAGGCCAGCGGTGTGAGCGTCCTGTCTGATGTCCATGCGTCTTTGCAAAATGCAGATGTATTAATTGACTTCACCAGACCCGAGGGTACGATGAGTCACTTGAAGGTTTGCCGCGAGTTGGGTGTCAAATTGGTCATTGGAACCACTGGATTTACGTCTGAACAAAAGGCAGAGATACAAGAAGCTTCAAAGCATATTGCCATTGTGATGGCGCCCAATATGAGCGTAGGCGTGAACGTCACGATGAAGCTTTTGGAGATCGCTGCGAAAGCGCTCTCAGCGGACTACGATATTGAGATCATAGAGGCGCATCACAAGCATAAAGTGGACGCGCCGTCCGGTACTGCTTTGAAAATGGGAGAGGTCATCGCCAAAGCTCAAAACATCGATTTTGATGCAAACGCTGTATTCGTCAGAGAGGGGCACACAGGGCCTCGCAGGGCCGGAAGCATTGGATTTGCAACCGTCAGGGCTGGCGATATTGTGGGGGACCATACGGCGATGTTTGCGGGTGAGGGTGAGCGTATTGAGATCACGCATCGCTCCTCTAGTCGATCAAACTACGCGCAGGGGAGCATGAAGGCGACTCGCTTTTTGGCGCTCAAGAAGACGGGACTGTTTGATATGTTTGATGTTCTAGATTTGAACCATTGATACATCGAACTATTCAGCGTAACCCCCATTGGACCTGCTCCTGCTCAGCTCTACCCCGATTGGCTTAAAGACTCTGAACGTCACCGCCCTGTCCCATGCTTTGGTTGCAAGCTTATTTGGATCGTGACTGATTATTTGTTTTACTTATTTTCAAATTATTTATGCAAGAAAAATACAATCCATCAGAAGTTGAGATGGCTGTGCAAAGCGTTTGGGCTAAGGGCGACGTTTACCGTGTAACAGAGGACGCGTCTAAGAAAAAATACTACGCATGCTCTATGCTCCCCTACCCAAGCGGCAAACTCCATATGGGGCATGTTCGCAATTACACCATTAACGACATGCTCACGCGCCATCTCAGAATGAATGGCTATAACGTCTTAATGCCAATGGGGTGGGATGCGTTTGGATTGCCTGCAGAAAATGCGGCGCTTAAAAACAAAGTTCCACCTGCCAAATGGACCTATGAAAACATCGCTTACATGAAAAAGCAGATGAAGGCGATGGGGCTTGCGATTGACTGGTCCAGAGAGATCGCTACTTGCGATCCGAGCTATTACAAGTGGAATCAGTGGCTATTTCTCAAGATGCTAGACAAGGGAATTGCCTACCGAAAAACACAAACAGTGAACTGGGATCCTGTGGACCAGACAGTTTTGGCGAACGAGCAGGTGATTGACGGCAAGGGCTGGCGCACGGGCGCGGTCGTTGAGAAAAGAGAGATACCGGGTTATTATTTAAAAATCAGTGATTACGCACCAGAACTCTTGGATCAGGTTCAAAATCACTTGAGTGGATGGCCTGAAAAAGTCAGGCTCATGCAAGAGAACTGGATTGGAAAGTCTGAGGGGGTGAGGTTCGCATTTACCCACGATATCAAAGACGAGCACGCCCAGGTGCTGACGAACGCGAAGTTGTATGTGTTTACGACGCGGGCAGATACGGTGATGGGTGTCACGTTTGTGGCGGTCGCTCCTGAGCACCCCTTGGCTGAGTTTGCCGCTAAAAGCGACCCAAGGCTTGCGGAGTTTATAGCGCAGTGCAAGTTGGGCGGCACGACTGAGGCGGAGTTGGCGGTCAAGGAGAAAGAGGGTTACAACACAGGGCTTTTTGTGACCCATCCTTTGACACAGGCTAAAGTGCCTTTGTGGGTCGGAAACTATGTATTGATGAGTTACGGCGACGGCGCAGTCATGGGCGTACCGGCTCACGATGAGCGCGACTTCGCCTTTGCGATCAAATACAAATTACCTATTCTTGATGTGGTAGGTGTTCAAGACGGTCCAGCTGAGGGGGGTGCAGTTGCATACAAAGTTTTTGATGCAACGCGCTGGCAAGACTGGTACGCTGAGAAGGGCCGCGGAGTCGCGGTCAACTCAGGTCCTTATAACGGATTGCGTTTCAGCGAGTGTGTGGATGCAGTAGCCTTGGATCTTGCGCAAAAGGGTTTGGGCGAGAAGAAGACAACATGGCGTTTGCGGGATTGGGGAATAAGTCGTCAGCGTTACTGGGGCACACCCATTCCAATTATTCACTGCGATGCGTGCGGAGCTGTGCCCGTACCTGAAAAAGATTTGCCGGTTGTCTTGCCCCAAGACTTGGTACCCGATGGAAGCGGTAATCCATTAAACAAGTGCGCATCCTTTTTGAACGTATCTTGTCCAGTTTGTGCAAAGCCTGCCAAACGTGAAACCGATACGATGGACACTTTTGTGGACTCGTCTTGGTATTACATGCGCTACTGCGATCCAACTGATACGCAAAAGATGGTTGACCAAGGCGCGTCCTATTGGATGCCGATGGATCAGTATATTGGCGGTATCGAGCATGCTATTTTGCATTTGTTGTATGCAAGGTTTTGGACCAAAGTGATGCGCGACTTGGGGTGCATCAAGGTGGATGAGCCTTTTAGCAAACTCTTAACCCAAGGGATGGTGCTGAACCACATCTACTCTAGGACAACGGACAAAGGGGGTGTTGAGTACTTTTGGCCGCATGAAGTTGAAAATGTAAGCGATGCAGACGGACGCGTAACGCACGCATTATTAAAGCAGCCCAAGGACGGATTACCCGCAGGCACTCGAATTGAGTACGAGGGCGTGGGGACAATGAGCAAGTCCAAAAACAACGGCGTAGATCCCCAAGACCTCATCGAGAAATTTGGGGCTGACACGGCTCGCTTGTACACCATGTTTACAGCGCCGCCTGAGGCGACGCTAGAGTGGAATGATGATGCGGTTGAGGGAAGCTTTAGGTTTCTTCGTAGGGTTTGGAGTTTTGCAGCACAACACGAAAAACGCCTGCAAACCTACTCCGTCCATTATTCCACGCAGGCCTTTAATGGTGCGTTCACTAGCGAAGCCTCAGCTTTGAGATTTGAAATTCATACAGTCCTCAAGCAAGCAATCTTTGATTATGAGCGGATGCAGTACAACACCGTGGTGTCGGCTGCGATGAAGATGCTCAACACCCTTGAGACAGCTAAGTTGGGTGTTGAGTCTGGAGATGATGCAGCGCTTTTTGAGTGCTTTTCTTTGTTGCTTCGGATTTTGTATCCTATTTGTCCACACATTGGTTTTAGCCTTTGGGATACGCTTGGATTTGCCAAGGTTTGGGGCGACTTGCTTGACGCGCCGTGGCCTAGTGTTGATCCAAGTGCGCTTGAGCGCAGTGAAATTGAGCTGATGCTTCAAGTCAACGGCAAACTCAGAGGATCGCTTAAAGTATCCGCCAAAGCGACCAAGGAAGAAATTGAGCAAATTGCGATTGCGAGTGAAGCATTTCAAAATCAGTCCAAGGGAGCAGCGCCAAAGAAAGTGATCGTGGTTCCCGGTCGATTGGTGAATCTAGTGGTTTAAGGGCTTTATGAACCAACTCTTCAAATTAGTAGCTCGCCTCCTCCTCGCCCTAGCGGTAACACTGGGTGTTGGGGGTTGCGGTTTTGCATTGAAGCAACCGGTTGAAACGCCCTTTAAGTCAATTTACGGCAACTTCTCAGATCAAACTCCTTTTGGTCAAGCGTTGCGCAAAACGATTTTGGCGCCTGGAAATGTGGACTTGATCACAGACCCCAAGCGGATGGACCAAGCGCAGGTCGTCTTAGAGGTTTTACATGAACAAAAGGACAAAATTATCTTAGGCCGGACTGCTGCGGGTACGGTCAATGCTTATCAACTGCGCTTGATGATTGCTTTTAAACTGCGCACCCAAGACGGCGCCGAGCTGATACCAGAGACAGAGATTGCACTCTTTAGAGATATCAGCTTTAACGAGACTATTGTTCTGTCCAAAGAGGCTGAGGAGCAGTTGTTGTACCGAAACATGCAAACCGATATTGCTGAGCAGATGATGCGACGCGTTGCTGTGGCTGGTAGGAAATGGGGCGCAGAGCAGCCCATTCGCTGATAATTCATTAGATCCATCCTGTGCTTGTCCCTCAAAACAAACTAAAAGAACACCTACAAAAGGGTTTGCGACCCTTGTACGTGTTCCACGGGGATGACGTATTGCTTGTGCAAGAGGCCAGTGATCTCGTGCGGCGCAAAGCGCTAGAGCAGGGTTACACGGATAGGCATGTTTTCTCTGTGTTTGGAGCACACTTTGATTGGAGCGAGGTGCTTGCAAGCTCAGGCTCTCAAAGTCTTTTTGCGGACAAACAAATCATTGAGATTCGCATTGCCAGTGGCAAGCCTGGTAAAGAGGGGTCAGTAGCTTTGCAAAAGATGGCTGAAGCTGCGGGTGACTCAGACGCTGTGCTCACGCTGGTTTATTTGCCTCGTGCAGATAAGGTCATGAAAAATGCGGGTTGGTTTACTGCGCTAGAAGCGAGTGGTGCGAGCGTGCCAATTGAGTCTGTCTCTCGTCATGAGTTGGGTCAGTGGATCGCCCACCGGTTAGCGCAGCAGGGCCAGCGCGTTGAGGCTGGGGAGGCGGGCCAACGTGCGTTAAAGTTCTTTTCAGACCGTGTGGAAGGAAATTTACTCGCAGCCCACCAAGAGATCCAAAAATTGGGGCTCCTCTACCCTGCGGGAGAGTTAACGCTGGTGCAAATTGAGAAGGCGGTTTTGGATGTAGCGCGCTACGATGTGTTCAAGTTAACGCAGGAAGTCCTTCAGGGGCAGTCCTTGAGGGTGCAAAAAATGTTGGACGGTTTAGAGGCTGAGGGGGTCGCTGCCGTGCTCACGCACCATACCTTGGCTGAGGAAATTAGAAGTCTTAGACGCGTTAAAGAGGCCACGCAAACCGGGAGGTCTTTGTCTGTGGTCTTAAAAGAGCAACGAATTTGGGGTGATCGAGAAAGACTCTATGAAAGGGTGCTCCCCAGCATCCGGTTGAATCAACTGGATCAATTGTTAAAGGATGCGCACGTCGTGGACGGCGTGGTCAAGGGCTTGAAGTCTCCCCAATGGCCCCAGGACCCATGGCAAGCGTTGCACCGCCTAGCGCAAAGGCTTGCAAGTGTTTGTGCTCCTAGATAAGCAAACAATGGTTTGTGAGCGGCCGCTGTTTGATGACTGGGGCCGTCAAGCCATTAAAACTCCAGCGTTTCTAGAATATGTCTTGTTCATTTGGAGTGTTCCCGGTGCAAAAGCCGCGAGATGATGAGAAAATACAACCATGAACGCTAATTCCCTCGCTCTCCAAATGCAACTTCACGGCGCAAATGCGCGCCGGGCTAGTGCTTTGATGGCCAAGGCGGGTGCGGCACAAAAAAACCGCGCACTTCTTGCCCTAGCTAGCAAGCTCAGATCCAATGCGACTGCTCTCATCAATGCCAACCAAGAGGACTGCGCGCAGGCCCAGGCGGCGCAGATCTCAGCCGTATTGTTGGACCGGCTACGCTTGACAGAGAAAATCATTGAGACCTGCGCGCTCGGGTGTGAACAACTCGCGAGCATGCCCGAGATCATAGGTGAGATCAGTGGGCTGAAAGAGCAGCCCAGTGGTATTAGGGTTGGTCAGATGAGGGTACCTATTGGTGTGTTCGGAATGATTTATGAGAGCAGGCCCAACGTCACGATCGAGGCTGCAACACTTTCTATCAAAAGCGGTAATGCTTGTATTTTGCGAGGTGGTTCAGAGGCGATCCACTCAAACTTAGCCCTTGCGTCCTTGGTTAGAGAGGCCCTTGTTGAGGCGTCACTGCCTGAGGACGGTGTGCAGCTTATTGCGAGTGTAGACCGCGAGGCTGTGGGCTATTTGATTGCAATGCCCGAGTTTGTGGATGTGATCATCCCAAGAGGCGGTAAAGGGCTGATTGAGCGTATCAGTGCTGAGGCGAAGGTGCCTGTGATCAAGCACTTGGACGGTAACTGTCACACATATGTAGATTCGACTTGTGATGTAGAGTCGGCGCTGCGAATTTGTGACAACGCAAAGACTCAGAAATACAGTCCTTGTAACGCGATGGAGAGTCTTTTGGTTGCAAAGGATGTGGCTCAGGAGTTTCTACCCCAGCTCATAGAGATTTATGCGCGCAAGGGCGTAGAGGTCAGGGGCTGCGCACAGACACTGGAAATCATCGGCTCTATAACTGGCGTTGCTGGGGTGAAAGCAAAATTGGCAACCGAGCAAGACTGGTACGAAGAGTACTTGGCGCCCATTATTAGCGTGAAAGTAGTGGCGGGATTGGATGAGGCAATTGCCCACATCAACAAATACTCCTCTCATCACACAGATGCCATCTTGACAGAGACTTATTCCAACGCCGAACAGTTCTTGCGCGAGGTGGATTCTGCGAGTGTGATGGTGAACACGAGCACCCGCTTTGCCGACGGTTTTGAGTACGGACTGGGCGCGGAGATTGGTATCTCAACCGATAAATTTCATGCGCGTGGACCCGTGGGTTTAGAGGGACTAACCTCCCTTAAGTATGTGGTGCTTGGGCACGGTGAGATTCGAACCTAATCGAAAATTAAACGGCAATACGGGCATCAACGTGTTTTGATCCCTCTTCAACAAAGAAAGTAAAAATGGTACCCCATCTCATTACGGCGCTCACTGGGCCCATCAACGAACTCGAACAACGCGTCATTGATTCAATGCCCGCCATAGAGCGGTGGTTCCGCTTGGAGTGGATGGAGCACACTCCGCCCTTTTATACCTCGGTCGACATTCGAAATGCGGGCTTTAAGTTAGCCCCCGTGGATACGAATTTGTATCCAGGAGGTTGGAACAATTTAACCCCTGAGATGCTCCCCCTTGCCGTGCAAGCGGCGATGGCTGCGATTGAGAAGATATGCCCGGAGGCCAGGAATTTGTTACTCATTCCTGAGAACCATACGCGTAATACCTTTTATTTGAGCAATGTAGCCCAGTTGCAGCGAATTTTTCACATGGCTGGGTTGAATGTGCGCATTGGATCCATCAATCCTGAGATCAAGGAGGTCACGGTTATCAATTTACCCAATGGCGACTCGGTGACTTTAGAGCCAGTGATTCGCACCAAAAGGCGCTTGGGTTTGGAGAATTTTGATCCTTGTACGATTTTGCTCAACAATGATTTGAGTGCAGGTATTCCCGGTATTTTGGAGGATCTGCCTGAGCAGTACTTGTTGCCCCCCCTGCATGCGGGGTGGAGTGTGCGCCGTAAAAGCCTGCATTTTCAAAGCTATGAGGAGGTCAGCAAACGCTTTGGCAAACTCTTGGGCATTGATCCTTGGCTGATCAACCCCATGTTTGCATCCTGCGGGGAGGTCAATTTTGCGGAGGGTACGGGTATGGATTGTTTGACCAGTAATGTGGATACCTTACTCACCAAAATAAAGAAAAAATACAAAGAATATGGGATTACAGAAAAGCCTTTTGTCGTTGTCAAAGCAGATAACGGCACCTACGGAATGGGCATCATGACGGTTCGTGATGTGAAGGATTTGGAGGTATTGAACCGTAAAACAAGAAACAAAATGAGCGTGATCAAAGACGGTCAGGAGGTCAATCAAGTCATTATTCAAGAGGGCGTGCTAACGCACGAGAGAATCAATGATGCGGTTGCTGAGCCCGTTGTTTACATGATGGACCGCTACGTGGTGGGCGGGTTTTACCGCGTTCACGCTGAGCGAGGTGTGGATGAGAATTTGAATGCCCCTGGTGCTAGCTTTGTACCGCTAGCATTTGAACAAAGTGCCCAACTCCCCCAACCCGGCGTGAAGCCTGGAGCGAGTGTTCCAAACCGTTTTTATATGTACGGGGTCATTGGTCGCTTGGCGATGTTGGCCGCGAGTTACGAGTTGGAGGCAACCGACCCCAACGCAGAGATCTATGACTAAGCCATACGGAGTTTTTTTAGACTTGGCTTGAGAAAAAATTGAGAGCCGTATTGGCTTAATAAGTGTTCTATGAAAAATATTCTATTCGTCTCTGATCCACTCGATACGTTCAAGATTTACAAAGACTCTACGTATGTGATGATGAAAGAGTTGGATGCGAGGGGTGTTGCGGTTTGGTCCTGTGAGCCGCGCGATATCTTTAGTCTCTCATCTGCCAGCGTGAGCGCGAGTATGCGCCGCGTTCAGATGCTCTCGTGTGATGCAAACAATGCAGCTGAGCACCCACAGTGGTACAAGGCCCAAGAGCCAAGCGTGCGCGCTTTGACGCAGATGGACGCAGTCGTGCTCAGGCAAGATCCGCCCTTTAATTCGGAATATTTTTATCTGACCCATTTGCTCGAGGTGGCGCAAAGGCAGGGCACAAAGGTGTTTAACGACCCAGCTGCTGTGCGAAACCATCCCGAGAAGCTCTCAATACTTGAGTTCCCTGAGCTCACTCCCCCTACACTTGTGACGCGTGAGGCTTTTAAAATTAAAGAGTTTCACGCTCATCATAAAGATATTATTTTGAAACCGCTTGACGGAATGGGCGGAAGCGGTATCTTTAGAGTGAAAGCAGATGGACTGAACTTGGGCTCTGTCATTGAGTCATTGACGGCTAACGGTACCCAAACTGTGATGGTTCAAGAGTTCTTGCCCGCCATTGAACAAGGCGATAAACGGGTGCTGTTAATCGACGGTGTCGCAGTGCCCTACGCACTCGCCAGAATTCCACAGGCAGGCGAGGTCCGAGGCAACTTGGCTGCGGGTGGACTCGGTGTTGCAAGGGAGTTGAGCCGAGGTGAGCGGGAGATCGCAGAGTACTTGGGTCCTGTGTTAAGCGCACGCGGTCTTTTTCTAGTTGGACTGGATGTGATCGGGGACTACTTGACGGAGATCAACGTCACAAGCCCAACTTGCTTTCAAGAAATTACACAACAAAAAGGCTTCGATGTGGCCAAAGCTTTTGTGGACGCGCTATTAAAGCGTTTGTGAGGCGTTTGTGAAGCGTTTATGAAGCGTTTATGAAGCGTTTGCGAAGTGTTGTTGCGTCGTCGCCCGCACTTGATCAGCTCTTCGCAAGCCCTCCCCCAGTGCATTTAAAACTCAGTCTTTGGGCACAGGCTTAGCGTCAACAATATAGTGATCGGTATCGCCAAAGCAACTGGGTAGACCAGGGTGCTGGGCGTACACCAAGATGATACGTTCACCAAGTGTTGCGTTAATTTTGTCCACTACCGCATCGTCCCGTACCGTGAATAAAAACTTTTCAGGAACGGAGGGTTGGCCAGCAATGGATTTTAATTGCTCGCCCTCCCAAGTTTTGCAGACCCAACCCTTGAGTGAGAGTTTTTGCACGTACCCTACGCTCTCCCCGCTGGAGTAGGCGTAGTGATAGATGAACTCAAGGTAAGCAACGCAAAGCAGCACAAGTCCTACAACCAGTGCAATGGTGTAGAACTGGAGTTTGCGTTTGAGTTTCTCAAGAGACTCGTTCATGATGAGGCTTTGACGGTTAGACGCCAAGCATGAAGCAACGGCTCAGTGTAGCCACTGGGCTGCTCCTCGCCTTTGAACACCAAGTCCAGCGCGGCGCGGTAAGCGTAGGAGGAGCTTGCGTGACCGCTCATGGGACGGTAAAGCGGGTCGCCTGCATTTTGCTCATCAACGACCTTTGCCATTCTCTCAAAACTCTCACGAACCATGGCCTGTGATACAACGCCGTGGTGAAGCCAGTTGGCGATGTGTTGAGAGCTGATGCGAAGAGTTGCTCTGTCCTCCATGAGTCCAATGTTGTGAATGTCAGGAACCTTGGAGCATCCTATGCCCTGGTCAACCCAGCGCACCACATAGCCCAGAATGCCTTGAACGTTGTTATCAACCTCTTGCTGCTTCTCTGTATCACTCCAGTTAGGAGTTGCCGTCACGGGAACGGTCAAAAGATCATTCAAAATCCCCGCGTGTTCGCGGCTTTCATCAATTTTCTCTAAATCTTTTTGAACTTGACTGACTAAAACTTGGTGGTAGTGCAGCGCGTGCAAGGTGGCTGCCGTTGGACTTGGGACCCAAGCCGTATTTGCGCCTGCGAGCGGGTGCACGATCTTTTGCTTCATCATGTCGGCCATTAAATCAGGCATTGCCCACATGCCTTTGCCAATTTGTGCTTTGCCCCTTAAGCCGCAGGATAATCCTACCAAAACATTGTTTCGTTCATACGCTTTAATCCAAGCGCTTGATTTCATATCGCCTTTGCGAATCACGGGGCCTGCGCGCATGGCGGTATGCATCTCATCACCGGTTCGGTCCAAGAAGCCTGTGTTGATAAAGGCCACGCGGTCTATAGCATTCGAAATACAGGCTTTCAAATTAACACTGGTCCTGCGCTCCTCGTCCATGATGCCAAGCTTGACAGTGTTCTGTGCAAGTCCAAGAAGCCGCTCGACTCTGGAGAAAAGCTCCGCTGCAAACGCAACTTCAGAGGGGCCGTGCATTTTGGGTTTAACAATGTAGACGGATCCACGACGAGAGTTCTTGATGCCGTTGGCAGTCAACCCCCTCAGGTCATATAGGGCAATCGTGGTTGTGATCACGGCGTCTAAGATACCTTCCGGAATTTCTAGCTCAACTCCGTGTGCGTCTGTGTACAAGATGGCCGGATTGGTCATCAAGTGACCAACATTGCGCAGGAATAAAAGAGAGCGTCCGTGTAGGCGCAACTCGCCCTTATTGGAGACTGATTTGTAAACACGGTCCGGGTTTAAGCCGCGTGTGAAAGTCTTACCGCCTTTGGTTACTTCCTCAACGAGCGTGCCCTTTAAGATGCCAAGCCAATTTCTGTATGCCAGTACTTTGTCATCCGCGTCAACTGCGGCGATCGAGTCCTCAAGATCTAAGATGGTCGAGAGTGCCGCTTCAACAACCAAATCGCTCACCCCGGCGGGGTCTTTGGATCCAATAAGACTGGTGTGATCAATGATCAAATCAAGGTGAAGTCCGTGGTGCTCAAATAACAATGAGCTCGGAGCACTCAACTCGCCCCTGTAGCCCAGCAACTGGTGTTTGACTCTTAGCTTAGAGGTCGTGCCGTCTTGCAAGCTCACGTGGAGTTGACCGTCTTCGATACTGTATGCACAGGAGTCAAGGTGTGATCCGTGCACAAGAGGTATGGTTCTATCTAGAACGTGACGAACGTATTCGATCACTTTCGCACCCCGCTTGGGGTTGTAATGCGTGCCTTTTTCACAGCCGTCTGCCTCGGCGATCACGTCCGTGCCGTAGAGTGCGTCGTACAAAGAGCCCCACCTGGCGTTGGCCGCGTTCAAAGCGTAGCGTGCATTCAAAATGGGTACGACCAGTTGTGGGCCTGCTTGATGGGCAAGCTCATCGTCGACGTTTTTGGTTTTGACCTGTACCTTCTCAGGTGTTGGAACCAAGTAGCCAATCTCTTTTAAATGAGATTGATAGGCCTGCATATCAGTGATAGGTCCAGGGTGTGCCGCGTGCCAACTATCTAAATCATGTTGGAGGCGGTCACGCTCCTTTAGAAGTTGAATATTGACGGGAGCCAGATCTTTGACAATAGATGAAAATCCGGACCAAAAGTCTTCACTCTTAATGTGCAGTTCGGGTAGAACTTCTGAGTTGACGAAGTGATACAAGGAGCTTGCGACGTTTAGATTGTGAGTTTTGATGCGGTCGTTCATGTGAGTGCGATGCAATAAAAAAGGGTTGAAAAAAGAGACGCTACTAATGGAGTGATCAGACGGATGTGTACTGTACAACCCATGTGAGTTGTGCGCTGAGCATTTTCGCAAAATTTAATTGGATCATAAAGTGCAACTGAACACGCGAGAATGCACCAATACTGTGAAACAATCCTAAATGGTACTCCTAAATGGTACTCCTAAATATACGCCTCGGAACGGAGCAGGTTTGAATTTTTTAAATTTAGAAAAATCGCTTATTATTTGTGCAGATGACTTTGCTTTGAATGATTCTGTCTCTGACGCTATTGTTCAGCTTGCGCGTGCTGGTCGAATCAGCGCAACCAGCGTATTGTCTTTATCTCCTTTGTGGCCCAATCACGCTCTAAGGTTAAAGGATCAAAGAGGCTTGGTTGACGTTGGGTTACACCTGGACTTGACCAGTGAATTTGCGCGAGCTGCGGGTTATGGAGCCTCCCTTGGGCAGGTAATGCTTAGATCCTTTGGACTCGGCTATCACTCCACCAAGTTGGACTCGGTCATAGAGTCTCAACTGGATAGGTTTGAATCCATATGGGGCGGACCGCCCGAGCACATTGATGGGCACCAGCATATCCATCAGTTTCCAGGCATCCGCAGTTGTTTGCTTCGGGTGTTGCGCGCTCGTTACTCGAGTTTAAACGAGCGACCTTGGGTTCGTGTCTCGCAGGTGCGCCCTGCGCATTTAAAGTCGAGGGTGATATCTCTCACGGGCGCTCAAAGACTTAAAGAGATGCTCGTTGCGGAGGGTTTTAACTTGAGCCCCCTCCTCCTGGGTGTATACGGATTTAATTTAAACCAACCACAGTACAGAGCGGCATTTAATGAATGGCTTAATTTGATTCAGCAAATGCAGGCGACGGACCAGGATTTAAGCGCTCATAAATTACCACCTACGATCATGTGTCACCCTGGAATGCAGGCACAAGTGGGCGACGCCATAGGATCTGCGCGCTGTGTGGAGTTTGAGTATTTAAGCTCCGAGACGTTTCGAAATGATTTATCAGCGGCATCGCTGCGTCTAGTTAGAGGATCCGAATGCATTCGGAAAAAATAAATGACAGCATCTAAAAAAGCGATCGAACCCTTATCGCAGTCAACAGATTCAATGCGCGAGACTGAGGTTTTGGTGCGAGGGGGGTTGCGCTCTTATGTGTGGCCAAGTGTGCTCACCGCTCTATTGTTACTGGTACTTGCAGCGTTTAGACCTTTAGCGCTGCCAGATGAGGGGCGTTACGCGGAGATTGGTCGGTGGATGGGAGTTTCTGGGGATTGGCTTGCGCCGCGACTCAATGGCTTGCCCTTTTTTCACAAGCCCCCTCTGCTTTATTGGCTTGAGGCTATGGTTTCTCAAAGCGTTGGTGCCAGTGCTTGGGCGTTCAGGCTCATTCCTGCGTTTCACGCAATTTTGATTTTGACCCTCATGGGGCCTTGGATTCAACAGGTGATGGGTCCTTCTATGGCTCGGCGCAGTGTCATCATCTTTGGTACCAGCGCAGCTTTTTTGATGGGGGGCCAATATATCAACCACGACATGATGGTGGCGTGCTGGATCTCCGTCGCTATCGGTGCGTTTGGGAATTTTGCCATTCATGCGAGTGCACCAGAGAAAGACGGCGTCAATGTGAACGTCAGTCTTAGAGGTAGTGGCTTGCAGCGTACGCCTTGGATTGGATTTATAGCGCTCGCGCTGGGCGTCCTTAGTAAGGGATTGATTGGAGTGGTTTTGCCTGCTTGGGTACTTTTTCTTTGGCTGTGTTGGAGTGGGCGTTGGAGCGCCCTAAAAGCTGTGCCTTGGATTTCAGGACTCTTGATTTTTATGGGCATCACCTTGCCTTGGTTCATACTAACGGAGCGCGCTTACCCGGGGATGCTGGACTATATGTTTGGCGTTCATCAGTTTGCCAGGTTTACAGGCACACAATTTAACAATGCTCAACCAGTTTGGTTTTATGTGGCTGCCATCTCTTTGCTTTTGGGGCTTTGGATGGTGTGGTTTTGGGCCTATCAAATAAGAGTGGTTTATGATTTTTGGGTCCGCAATGAGCAAGAGAGCGTGGCCAGTAAATTTAAACAATTGACACACCAGTTCATGCCTGCGGTTCAGGTAAAGCGAACCAATGCGCAACTGCTGGTTGGGTTGTGTGTCGTATGGGTGTGGGCAATTGTTGTGTTTTTCAGCATCCCTAACTCCAAAATCATTGGTTATGTACTCCCGGTAACCCCTCCCATGTCTGTGCTTTGTGCATTAGGTTGGGAACGGCTGATGAGGGGCTCTCGTTTTGAGAAATATATCTGGCAGATATTAGTCGTGTCCAGTGTGCTATTGATGGTCTTGATCAATGACCAGGCCACCAAGTGGACCGAGCGTCATTTCACTGTTGACATTGCTAAGGTGCTTGGGTGCCAAGATTTATCGAAGGCGCAAATCATGGTGGTAGGCGAGTACCCGTATGACCTCCCCTTTTTACTCGCACTCGAGCGTCCCCTTTGGGTACTTCAGGACTGGGACTTTGAGCGCACACACGCTGGCGATAACTGGAGAAGAGAGCTTTTTGAAGGCGCCAATTTTGAGCCTTCAAAGGGGGAATTCTTAAAGCCATTGAGTACGCTTGCGATGCAGGCTGGTCAAGGTGAGCGTTGGCTCTTGGCGCCCAAAAACTGGAGCGACACAGAGCAGTTAAAGAGCTCGGGGTACCTGCTGGTAAGCGTTGGGAGTGCGTGGAATGTTTACCGCACGCAGACGACTCAGTTGAGTCCTACAAGTTTAGAGGGTACTTGTTTGAAATAAGTTAGTTAACAGACGATCCGGTGTTTGGGGTTTAATATTAGGGACGGGGTTTCTTTTTGAACGCCCAAAACTTGCTTAACAAAAAGGTCAAAACTGCAGCACCCACGATCGCTGTGAATAAAGCGAACCAGTCGTTGAGCCCGAGTACTCTGAATAATAAAACGAAAATCGATTCATTCGTTAAAAATCCGGCCAAAGCAGTGATGAGAAACCGGAACAAACTTTGGTGAAGAGAAGTTCCGCTGTCTTTGAAGCTTAGGAATCTGTGGCCAGTAAAGCTGACAAAGAAGGCGATCACAAAGCCGCAGGCGTTGGCCCATTCATTCATCAGGTCCAACCCGTGCGTCGCAACGAAGTAGATGCTTAAATGTGTCAGTGCGGCGCTTGCGCCCACCAAAATAAACCAAATTCCAGAGCGCATAGGCTTAATGTATTTTGATCATGCGGGGTAACTTCCCGTTCAATACGAATTCAAGCTCCATAGGTGCGCACGCAAACAAAGCCAGCGCTCTTGTTGCGTTCAAGGCGCTGTCTCGGGCTCTTGGCTGAGCCCTTGTCCGGTGCGTTTAGCGACAAGGTATTGGGGGCGCTGTTTGACCTCTTCGTAAATCCTTCCCACATACTCCGCAAGCACCCCAATTGATAGCATTTGGATGCCGCTGAAGAACATGAGTCCTACAACGATGGTTGCGTAGCCGGGCACATCGATTCCGTACAAGAAGTACTCCGCTACGACCCAAGAACCGTAACAAAGTGCGGCTATGGAGAGGAAAAATCCAACCAAACTCAGCAGTCTGAGCGGAGCCACAGAAAATGCGACGATGCCTGTGACTGCAAGAGCTAAGGAGCCTCTAAAACCAAATTTGCTAGTGCCTTGGGCCCGGTTAAGTGGGTTGTAATCGAGGGCAATACTGGGGTATCCCACCCACGCATAGAGTCCCTTCATAAAGCGATTGCGCTCGGGTAGCGCGTTGAGGGAGTCAACAACAGGGCGGCTCATCAACCTAAAGTCACCCGCATCTGGGGGTATTTTGACTCTGTTACCCCAATTAATAAGCGTATAAAAAAAGCCGGTCAGTTTGATTTGCAACTGAGACTGGTCAGCGCGAGAGCGCCGAACTGCGTAGACGACCTCATACCCTTGGCGCCAATGCTCGATCATCGTCAAAATGAGCGGAAGGGGGTGTTGACCGTCTGCGTCCATCAGCACCACCACCTCACCGCGAGCAGCCTCAAGGCCTGCGCTGAGTGCCGACTCTTTGCCAAAATTACGAGACAAGTGCAGGGCAACGATGCGTGGATCGTTGGCGCAAAGATTTTGCAGCACTGCAGGGGTGTGATCGGTGCTTCCGTCGTTGATGATGATGATTTCTAGGTGCGCGATCTCGTGCCCAAGCGTTGCCATAATTTGCCCAACCAATGTGGACAAGTGATGCGCCTCGTTAAAAGCGGGGATCACCAGGGACAGGGATGGAGAAGCGTTAGATCGTGGAGCCAAACTTTGCATGCGATGATGATGCCAGAAGTTTGTTAAAAATTAGCTGACAAATACAAATTCTTGTCAAATTTTGATGGTCTCTGGTTCATTATGCCCCGACAGTGGTCCAAGATTTAATGTCAACGATCTCTAATTAAAGCGCTGGAGGTGTCGCTGTGGGCATTAAAATCTACGAATGCAAATTGTTAAACAAGAACTCCAGCTAGCCCTAGCGCGGTCTATTGAATCCTTAGTTCCCGGTGCTGGAGATAAGGCAGTATTTGAAACACCCAAGGTCCCCTCCCACGGCGATTTGGCCATCACAGCGGCAATGCCCTTGGCAAAGGCATTGAAGAAAAACCCGCGCGAGCTCGCAACTGCTTTAAAAGAGCTGTTGGCCAAGGAGCCTGCGTTCGAGCGCTGGGTAGAGGGGATGGATATTGCAGGACCTGGGTTTCTCAATCTTCATTTGAAATTAGCGGCTCGTCTCCAGGTGGTTAAGGAAGTTCTGGGCGAGAGGGGTGAGTACGGAACTAAGCCCCTTACCGGGCAAAAGGTACTGGTCGAGTTCGTTTCTGCCAACCCCACAGGCCCTTTGCATGTGGGGCACGGGCGCCAAGCGGCGCTTGGGGACGCGATCTGCAATTTGTTTGAAACCCAGGGCTGGAGCGTGCACCGCGAGTTTTATTACAACGACGCCGGCGTGCAAATCAACACTTTAGCCCTTAGCACTCAAATGAGGGCAAAAGGCATGAAGCCTGGCGATGCGAATTGGCCGTCGGGGGAGAATGCAGCCGTCTATAACGGCGACTACATTCAAGATATTGCGGACGATTTTTTAGCTAAAAAGACCGTCTCCTCGGATGACCGGACCTATACGGCGAGTGGAGACATCGAGGACTTGGAGAGCATTCGAGAGTTCGCGGTTGCTTATCTCAGACGTGAACAAGACCTTGATTTAAAGGCCTTTCATGTCAACTTTGATGAGTACTATTTAGAGTCAAGTTTGTATACAAGTGGGCGTGTTGCGGCGGCTGTCCAGGCCATGACCGATTCCGGCAATACCTACGAAGCAGACGGCGCTTTATGGCTTCGCTCAACCGCATTTAAGGACGACAAAGACCGCGTGATGCGCAAGTCTGACTCTACCTTCACCTACTTTGTGCCCGATGTTGCCTATCACTTGGCCAAGTGGGAGCGTGGGTTTCATAAAGTCATTAATATTCAAGGGAGCGATCACCACGGAACGATAGCGCGGGTCAGAGCAGGGTTGCAGGCTGTATCTAAGCTGCAGGGACTTCAAATACCTGAGAGCTATCCAGACTATGTGTTGCACACCATGGTTAGGGTGATGCGTGGTGGTGCGGAGGTGAAAATCTCCAAGCGCGCCGGAAGCTATGTGACTTTGAGGGACTTGATTGAGTGGACATCCAAGGATGCTGTACGGTTTTTCTTGCTCAGCAGAAAACCCGATACTGAATACGTTTTTGATGTTGATTTGGCGCTTGCGCAAAATAACGACAATCCAGTCTTCTATGTCCAGTATGCTCACGCAAGAATCTGCTCTGTATTGCTCAAAGAGTTGTTGAATGAGACGGGGGTAGATCTAACTCCTGAGCAGCGTTCAAATAAGGTGGAAGAAATCACGGCGTCGTTAAACCATGTAGATTTGGAGCCCTTAGACTCCATCGCAGCTAAGACCTTGACCGCTCAACTTGCTCGGTATCCGGATGTTTTGAGCGCTGGGGCAGAGAGCTTTGCGCCTCACGATATTAGTTTTTACTTGCGTGATTTGGCAAGCGCATATCATAGTTACTATGATGTAGAGCGTATTTTGGTGGAGGATGAGAGAGTCAAGAAGGCGAGGTTAGCACTCGTTGCAGCTACGGCGCAGGTCATTCGAAACGGTTTGGCAGTGCTTGGCGTGAGTGCACCAACCCAGATGTAAGTGTATTTGTAAGAGCATTTGTAAGTGCATCTGTAAGTGCAGATGCGTGCGTCACTGATAGACGAAGGTCGGTATTCGTGACGATTTGGTGATCAAGTGAATAGATTGAGGGTATATAAAGAATGCAATCCGAACATAAAAATTTAAGATCTCAGCGAGGCGGAACCCTTTTGGGATTTATTCTTGGGTTTTTGGTCGGTTTGTTGATCTCCTTGGGTGTGGTTATTTATGTGACCAAGGTGCCCATTCCTTTTCTAAATAAATCTGTCAGTCGAACAGCTGAGCAAGATGCGGCTGAGGAAAAAAAGAACAAAGACTGGGACCCCAATGCTCCCTTGTACAACAAATCAACCAACAAAGCAGATCCCAGCAGTGCGAGTTCAAACCCTAGTGCCAGCTCACCCAAGGCAGATGATAAGAGTGATGCCGCTGCAGATAAGGCGCCCGCATCAACGGTTGATTTAATTGGTGATTTGATTCGCTCTAAAACAGATTCCTCACCAAACGCGAGTTCTGCAGTGGCGAGTATTGCGACATCACCGGGGCAAGATCCGTTTACTTACTACGTCCAAGCGGGCGCATTCAGATCTAACGAGGAGGCTGAGTCTTTGCGGGCGAAGCTCACAATGCAAGGTTTTGATCCCCGTATCTCTGATCGAGACCAAGGGGGTAAGACGGTTTACCGGGTCAGAATTGGTCCCTTAAGCGCCAAAGAAGATGCTGAAAAGGTTCAACTCAAACTCGCCACCATTAAGATAGAGGCGGCCATTGTTCGGGTTCAGCGCTGAGTGCGTGTTGAGTTTTACAAAAATGGGAATGGACATCAGACTAATTGTCATTAAAGCTATAGGAAATAATGTATGAAGAGACGCGAATTTACGGTTGCAACTGCCGCTACCACTGCTGTTGCATCCTCAGGATTGCTAGCTCAGGCTGCGTTTGCGCAGGGGGCCAAATTTGAAGAAGGTGTGGACTACATTAGTTTAGACAAAAGGATTCCTGCTGATGTAGGCGCTGGGAAAATCGAAGTCATCGAATTTTTTTGGTATAGCTGCCCGCATTGCAACGCCTTTGAGCCTCGGTTTGAGTCTTGGATAAAGTCCGCACCCAAGGATTTGGTGATCAAGCGTGCACCCGTTCGCTTTAGGGATGATTTTGAAGCTCAGCAGCGCATGTATTACGTACTTGAGGCTTTAAATAAGGTCGACGCTTTGCACGCCCAAGTTTTTAAAGCAATCCATGTCGATCGCTTGAATCTAAGCACTTCCGATAATTTGGCCAATTGGGCCGTTGCGCACGGAATTGATAAGAACAAGTTTATGGATGCATTCAACTCCTTTGGAGTTGCTACCCAGGCCAAGCGAGCTGCCCAGTTGCAGGAGGCTTTTAAAGTGCAGGGTGTACCCGCCCTAGGGATTGCTGGACGCTTTTATACCGACGGATCTTTGGCTGGTACCATGGACCGAGCTTTGCAAGTTGTGGAATATTTGGTCAACGAAGTTCGAAAAGGCCGGTAAAAGTTGTGGATGGGCCTTGACTGGCCCTACAATCATGGCATGAACTTTATATTTATCGCAAGTTTCGTGCCTTGAAGTTTGCACTCGTCATCCGCTGTTTACTCCTTTGCTCCTTATTTTGGGGCGTGTGCAGCTTACACGCTGAAAAGGCTGATCGGGATAAGCCCCTCAAAATTGAGGCGGATAAATTAGATTACGATGATCTTAAGCAATTAAGTATTTTCCTTGGCAAGGTCAATCTCACAAAGGGATCGATCGATATGCGGGGAGATCGACTTGAGGTCAGGCAAGATCCTGACGGCTATCAGTACGGGGTGTTAACGCCTGCTGCTAATGCGAGAGCGAGTTACCGGCAAAAACGAGATATCCAAACGGAGAGTGTTGAGGGCCTTGCCCAACGCATTGAATACGACGGTAAGCAAGATAAGATCATTTTGATTGGTAACGCTGAGCTAAGACGCTACAAAAACGGTGTAGTGAGCGATGAGATGAGTGGTCAGCGCATTGTTTATGAAAATTTAACCGACAGATTCAGCATCGACGGAAAAAGCTCCGCTTTGACGGGCGCCGGCAACGGCTCAGCATCCGGTCCTGCGGGCGCTAAGTCAAGAGTGCGTGCCGTCTTGTCACCCCAAAAGCCTATGGAGTCCAAGCCTTGAGTTTGCAAGCACCCACACCTCCACAGCCGCTTTCTACAAGCAGTTTAGAGGCCTCTCATCTGCAAAAGTCTTACGGAAGCCGGCGTGTCGTGCAAGACGTATCCGTTGCTGTTAAAAAAGGAGAGGTTGTCGGTTTGCTTGGACCCAACGGGGCTGGGAAAACAACTTCGTTTTACATGATCGTTGGCCTGGTGCGGGCAGACGCGGGGAAGATATCCATAGACGGGCAGTCCATCGAGCATTTGCCCATTCACCGGCGATCCAGGCTGGGGCTGAGCTACCTCCCTCAAGAGGCCTCCATTTTCAGGAAACTCAACGTTGCTGAAAACGTGAGAGCGGTTTTGGAGTTGCAAGAAGATGCGGAGGGTCAACCTTTGAGCGAGCCCGAGATTGAGCGTCAACTGAGTGAACTACTGGCTGACCTGCGTGTCGAGCACTTGAGGGGTTCTTCTGCGATTGCATTATCGGGGGGCGAGCGCCGCCGGGTGGAGATTGCAAGAGCGCTTGCAACGAGGCCAAGATTTATACTGCTTGATGAGCCATTTGCGGGAATCGATCCAATCGCTGTGATTGAAATACAGCGCATCATCCGGTTTTTGAAAGCGAAAGGTATTGGCATATTGATTACGGATCACAACGTGCGTGAGACGCTTGGTATTTGTGATCACGCTTGCATTATTAGTGAGGGTAATGTGCTTGCAAAGGGCACGCCCTCTGAGATTGTTGATAACGCTGAGGTGCGAAGGGTGTACCTGGGCGAGCATTTCAAAATGTAGGGCGCGTAAATCTTTATGAAACAAGGCCTGTCACTTCGAGTCTCCCAGCATCTTGCGCTGACCCCGCAGTTACAACAATCCATTCGGTTGTTGCAACTCTCAACGCTTGAGTTGAGCCAAGAGATTGAGCAGATGCTTGATGACAATCCTTTTTTGGAAAAGGAATTCGAAGAGGCTCAACGAGAGGAGTTTGGTCTTGAGCAGCAAGATGAGCCGATTAAAAGAGATGATGACTCTGATTCAGACTCTGATGCGGGTTCGGACGGTTCCAGTGATTTTGACGATTTAGATTCTTCGACAGACGCGGCATCTTTGGATGCTCAAGGCGAAGCAGATTCCGATCTATCAGACACCTTCGAATCCGCAGACTCAACAGATGTCTGGGAGAACCCGCTTGACCGAGTAAGTGAGATCAGAGTGGAGGCAAGCTCCACCTCGGATACAGAGCCTGATGTGCAGGGCGTTGCTGAGAACTGGGACGGGGACGGGAGTGTGGACTTCTCAGCTGATGACTCAGAGTGGGGGGGCGACGCCCCGCCCAGCCAAAATAACTCTAAAGAAGAAACTGCTCAGGCCAGTGAGCTGGCCCGTAGTCAAGAGTCGATGACGGAGTTCTTGCACCGACAAGCTTTATCGCTGCGCTTGAGTGAGACGGATGTGGCCGCGCTCCGTTTTTTGATCGAATCCTTAAATGATGATGGCTACTTGGAGGATTCACTGCGTTCTTTGGCTGAAGGGTTGGCGGGAGATGATGAGGAAGAGTGCGAAGAGTTAGAGCACCGACTCACCATGGCGCTTCATTTACTCCAAAGCCTTGAGCCAACCGGGGTAGGCGCACGAGACCTAGCTGAATGTTTGCGATTGCAACTCAAGGCAATGAGTGATTTAGAGCCCGAGGTCGAAGAGGTCCGAGATGTTGCGCTAAAAATATGCGTTGGCCCGCTTGATCTATTGGCTAAAAGAGATGTAAAGCGGATGGTGGTTGCAACCCAGTCTAATGAATCACTCGTCAAAGGCGCGATTGCGATGATTGCCCGTTTAGAGCCTAAACCGGGTCGGCGATTTGTGGATTTAGAACGGCAAGTGGTGGTCCCCGATGTACTGGTAACGCGCTCAGGAGAGGACAAAAGTGGACAACCCAAGTTTAGGGTTGTGCTCAATCCAGACGTGATGCCCCGCCTCAAGGTGAATGATATTTACGCAAGCGCGTTAAAGTTCAGCGGCAAAAATGAGGGGCACCTTGGACTCCAACAGCGACTGCAAGAAGCAAGATGGTTTATTAAAAACATCCAACAAAGATTTGAAACTATTTTGCGCGTCAGCACCGCCATTGCCCAAAGACAAAAGAATTTCTTTATTCACGGCGAACTTGCTATGAAGCCGATGGTGCTAAGAGAGATTGCAGATGAGTTAGGACTCCATGAGTCCACAATCAGCCGCGTGACCACAGCTAAGTTTATGGCAACCCCGTACGGAACATTTGAGCTGAAGTACTTCTTCGGCTCGGGACTTGGAACAGATAGTGGCAACAACGCATCCAGCACTGCTGTGAGAGCGTTGATCAAGCAACTTGTTGCAAGTGAGAATCCCAAAAAACCGCTCTCAGATAACCAACTCTCCGATATGCTTAAAGAGCAAGGGATTGACTGTGCTAGGCGCACGGTGGCCAAATACAGAGAAGCACTTAGAATTGCGCCTACTCATTTAAGACGGACTTTGTGAACTCACTTATTTTATTTCTTCCCTGCGCTGCTGGGGTTGAGGTCTACTTGGCCTATGAGATTTTGCAGATCCTCGGCGCAAGCGCACAAGATCTCAGAACAATGCGCGGAGGCGTACAACTTAAAGCGGCATGGCGCGACGCTCTTTTGTTAAATTTGCACTCCCGCTTAGCCCAGCGCGTGCTCATTCAGTTGCAAGACCAGCCCTACTCAAGTGAGCAAGACATTTATAACGCTGGGCAAATGGTTGCCTGGGAACTTTGGTTTGGCGTTGACAAAAGCTTCAAAGTGGACATCACCGCGCAGCATAGCCCGTTGAAGAGTTTGAATTTTGCAACCCTTCGCGTTAAAGACGCTATTGCGGATCGATTCAGAGAGCGCTTGGGCGAGCGCCCTAACGTAGAGACCTTTAAGCCAGACGTACGAATTCACGCGCATCTGACAGCTGAGCGTGTCATTTTATATTTAGACACGTCGGGAGAGCCTTTGTTTAAGCGGGGATGGCGTTTTGAGAAAGGGGATGCACCGCTCAAGGAGACTTTAGCTGCGGCGATGCTCGCAGCAAGTGGTTGGAGTATGCCCGTCTTAAAAGAAGGCACGAGCCAAGCCCTAACCCCTGAGACCCAAAGCGGTGTTGAGCAAGGCATTCCTTTGTATGACCCGTGCTGCGGGAGCGGCACAATCGTCATTGAAGCGGCGCAAATTGCTTGTCAAATGGCAAGCGGGCTTCATAGGCGGTTTGGATTTGAGCGTTTGAGGCCCTTTGAGTCAAGACTGTGGAGCGAGCTCAAAGAGATTGCCAAAGCCAATGAGTGCGCACCCAGAGCCGAGGTTTTTGGGAGTGACATCTCCCACAGGATGGTTGATTTTGCAGAACAAAATGCAGCCAAAGCCGCTGTGGCGGGGGTGGCGCATTTCCGTGCAGGCGACGCCCTGCAGCGTATGCCCCCAGTCGAGGGCGGGGGGGTGCTAATGCTCAATCCGCCCTACGGCGAGCGCATTGAGACGGCTGGGGTTGCTGGCGCTCGTCAGCACGCAAGCACCGAGGACGGAGGCGAGTTCTTTGTTCAGCTGGCGGCCCATTTAAAGGGAAACTACGCAAACTGGACCGCTTGGATTTTGACCCCCGATATGAAGCTGTCTAGCAAGATGAGGCTTAAAGAAAACCGGCGCATACCCATGTGGAATGGCCCCATTGAATGCCGCTTGTTTCGCTATGAGATTAAAAAAGGGCGTATGGTTGATGCAGGGTAAACCGTGGGTGGTTATAGATACAAATATTGCCCTTGATCTTTGGGTTTTCAATGACCCTAGAACAGAGTGCTTGAGGCAGGCACTCCATGAAGGCGCCGTTCAGTGGATTGCTACTGCCCCGATGCGAGAGGAGTTAAAGAGAGTCCTTGCGTATACGCATATTGATCTTCGTCTGCAACGCTTGGGAATTGAGTTGGGGGAGGTGCTGGATCGTTTTGACGCACTTGTTAATTTGCAGGCGGACGCGCCCAGTGCTGTCTATCGGTGCAAAGACCCCGATGATCAAAAATTCATCGACCTCGCCGTCCAATTTCAGACTTCACTTATCAGTAAGGATAAGTGCGTGTTGACCATGAAAAACAGGCTGCTTCGATTGAATGTCTCTGTGACTCCCGAGTGGAGGAAGGTGAAATAAAGACAAGTAGCTCTTCGTTCAAAGCGATCAAGCAGTCGAAAATATTTAGCTACCTAATGAACTAAATTAGTGCTTTTCTCATTTGAGAGATAACGCTTGCGTAATCGGGTTGCCCGAAAATCGCACTTCCAGCCACAAAAGCGTTGGCCCCTGCATCGGCCACTTGTCGAATGTTGTCGACTTTGATACCACCGTCTACCTCTAGGCGAATGGGCTTGCCGCAGGAGTCGATTCGCCTGCGAACGCGCTCAATTTTGTTCAATGACGCTGGAATAAAGGATTGACCGCCGAACCCAGGATTGACACTCATGATTAAAATCAGATCCAAATCATCAATGACCTCATCTAATACATCCAGGGGCTGAGCAGGGTTGAAGACCAGACCTACTTTGCAGCCCTGGGCTTTAATGCTTTGGATGCTTCTGTGTACATGCTGAGACGCATCAGGGTGAAAGCTGATCAGGTCTGCGCCGGCTTTTGCAAATGAGGCTGCAAGTGCGTCTACAGGGCTCACCATTAAGTGCACATCAATCAATATGGATTCATTGTTTTTGTTGCGTAAATTTTTGGTCAGCGGTTTTAAGGACTCACAAATCATAGGCCCAAAGGTGAGATTGGGAACGTAATGATTGTCCATGACGTCAAAGTGAATCCAATCAGCCCCTGCCTGAACAACGTTTTTGACTTCCTCGCCTAGTTTTGTAAAGTCAGCCGAGAGGATAGAAGGGGCAATAATGAATTGGTCAGGCATGTTGTGTTGTGAACTAGGAAGGATGTGTCTAAAGTAAGGGCGTCGTGTGGGGTCAGTGCGCAGCCAGTGACCTCAAGCAACTTTAGTACTGGAGTAGGTTCGAGGCGAAGAAGTTGTTTATTTCAGCATTCTTAGGAATAGATCCTACTATAAGACCATCGCGCAATTTAGGTTAACTATCCCTCAAATCCATTATTTAATCGATTTGCCGTGGATTTTGGGTCGTTCAAATGTCAAAATACAACTGTGTCCCAATTTAGATTTTAATTTCAAGCTAAAAAAATAGATGTCTAAATACAAACTCACCGTCGAGGTTAAGCCGCAATACCTACCCGAGCAATCTGCTCCTGCGGACGATTCATATGCATTTTCATACACTGTAACCATTAAAAATGTGGGCACACAGGCCATTCAAGTGATCTCTAGGACTTGGCATATTAACGATGCACAGGGATATCATGAGAAGGTGCGTGGTTTAGGCATTGTTGGATTTCAACCTCTCATACAACCCTCTGAGTCCTTTGAGTACACCAGTGGGGCGCGCTTGAGGACGCCAACTGGGACGATGCACGGCAGTTATTTTTGTGTCGCACAAGACGGAGAAAAATACGAGGTTGATATCCCAATGTTTGTTTTGGATGCTTTAAGCGATGAAGACCGACGCTCTAGTTTGCACTAAAGACGCGCCAAAATTTGGACTGATTTTTGGCGCAAGGCCCACAGCCGAAGGCTAAAGGGGAACGAACAATGAACGAGTTTGATCTAATTGCCAAGTACTTTACTCGCCCGCCTGAAAACGCGTTGTTAGGGGTAGGAGATGACTGCGCCCTGCTTGAATCAAACAAAGGCATGCACCAATGTATTACGAGTGATATGTTGGTTGAGGGAAGACATTTCTTATCCACCGTAGATCCTTACCGCTTGGGGGTCAAGTCCTTGGCTGTTAACTTGAGTGACTTAGCCGCTTGTGGAGCCACACCCTCGGCCTTTACCCTCAGCCTAAGCCTGCCCCAAGTCGATCCCCATTGGTTGGAGTTATTTTCAAGTGGGTTATGGGATACAGCGCTTTTATTTGGGATGGATTTGGTGGGCGGTGACACCACAAGGGGACCTTTGTGCATCAGTATCACTGCCATAGGAGAGGTTCCGCCTGGAGACGTGCTCCTCAGGAGTGGGGCTAAGGAGGGAGACGATATTTATATCAGCGGGACCTTGGGCGACGCTGCTCTAGCACTTGCAGTGTTTAGGGGGTTTGCAAGTGTAGACGCGCAATCATTCGAGCGCATTAGGACGCGCCTTGAGCAACCCACTCCCCGCGTTGGTTTAGGCGTTGCTCTCAGGGGAGTTGCGAACGCTTGTATAGATATTAGTGATGGGCTCATTGGCGATTTGAATCATATTTTGGAGCGTTCAGGTGTTGGTGCCACTCTTGGTACCGAGTGGATCAATAACAGTGAAGCGATATCCGTAGATATGCAGCAGCAAAGCTTTAACAAACGGCTCGATTATGTGTTGAGCGGTGGGGATGACTATGAGTTACTCTTCACGGCTAGCAGGGATGCGCGTGAGGAGGTGCGTTTTGCAAGCGAGCAGTCCCGTACGCCTGTTACGCTCATTGGGCAGATTACTCGTGAAAAAGGGCTTAAAGTATTTGATCTCAGACGAGAGCTTATGCAACGCAGGTTCACATCGTTCGACCATTTTCAAACGCACTCAACCTATGATTAATTCTCGGTTTCTGCTCTCTCACCCCGCGCATTTCATGGCGCTAGGATTCGGTGTGGGCTTGAGCCGAATAGCTCCAGGAACCGCTGCAACGCTTTGGGCTTGGATGGTGTATTTGGTTTTACAAGTTTGGTTAAAGGCTGATGAAATCGGTGTTGTTATTTTGATTTCCACCCTAGTTGGATGGTGGGCGTGTACGGTCACCGCTGAGCATTTGTTTGAAAAAGATCCCGGCGCTATTGTGTGGGATGAAGTTGTTGCCTTTTGGCTTGTCATGTGGGTTTGGATGCCAGTTGGATTTGCAGGCCAGTTCGCTGCATTTGCGCTTTTTCGATTCTTTGATATCGCTAAACCTGGACCCGTTGGGTGGGCGGATCGGTACTTTAAAGGTTGGGGTTACAAAGGGGGATGGGGTATTTTGTTTGATGACTTTGTCGCCGCTTTTTGCACGCTACTTGTTTTGGCGCTTTGGCGTGTAACGTGACTGAGTTCTTTGTCTCCCCCTGCATGGGCGGATCAGTTTTGATTATTTAAGGGGATTTTCAATGAGCAACACCGACACACTCGTACTTGAACTTTCTCGATCACTGTTGCAAAGGGGTTGGTGTTTAACGACCGCTGAGAGCTGCACGGGCGGTCTCATTGCCGCTAGTTGCACCGATTTGGCCGGATCAAGTGAATGGTTCGAAAGAGGCTTTGTGACTTATTCCAACGCCGCTAAGTGCGAGCTGCTGGGCGTAGACCCAAGCCTCATTCAACAACAAGGCGCAGTGAGCGAGGGTGTGGCCAGGTCAATGGCACTTGGGGGACTCAGACATTCACGCGCCCAGGTGAGCGTTGCTGTGACGGGTATCGCAGGCCCCAGTGGTGGCAGCGAGGAAAAGCCGGTGGGGAGTGTCTGGTTTGCCTGGGCGATGCCCAGTGATGCTGGTCCGGCAGTGGGTGCGGACGCTTTTTGGTTAACCAGTGAGTTAATGCATTTTGAGGGGGACCGTGCACGGGTCCGTCATCAAACTGTTGATCATGCTTTAACCAAAATTATCTCGCTTTTGAAATCAAAGTAGTCCCGTTCATTTCTGCGATCACTTTGAGCGCGCGTTTTGTAACTTCGGGTCTTCACTGGGCGACGGTATTAATCTCGGTTAAACTAGTGTCTTATGTTTATTCATTCCACTACTGTTACAGGTTGTAGTTACCGGGGAGCTTGGCCCTGGCGCGGGTGAGCCCTTAACTCTCGCAAACCGCGGCGCATGAATAAAGAAGTATTAGGGGGGTGCAATCCTTTAATTGCAAACACTCCTGATTAAATATTGCGCATTTATTGAAATGGACCCAATCGAGGGTCTATCCCCTGGAGAAAATCGTGTTAACAGTACAAGAGTTCAATGCCTTGGTGGATCAAGGCTACAACCGAATACCTATGATCGAGCAGGCCTTTGCCGATTTAGAGACCCCCCTCTCGCTTTACTTGAAGTTGACCCAGACCGCACCAGGTCCCGCAGACCCTTTGGGTAAGAATAGTTTCTTGCTTGAGTCCGTTGTTGGCGGAGAGCGCTTTGGTCGCTATAGCTTTATTGGTTTGCCGGCAAAGACATGGATTCAAGCTAGTGGATTTGGTGATCAAGCAAAGACCCAGGTCATGCACTTAGGTACAGTCATTGAGACGCATCAGGGAAATCCTTTGACCTTTATTGCTGAGTACCAAAAGCGGTTTAAGGTTGCTTTAAGACCTGGATTGCCAAGGTTTTGTGGTGGCCTGGCTGGCTATTTCGGATATGACAGTGTTCGGTATATAGAGAAAAAATTAGAGCACAGTTGTCCAAAGGATACGCTTGGATGTCCAGATATTTTGCTGCTGCAAACGGAAGAGTTAGCAGTTATCGATAACCTATCTGGAAAACTTTATCTGATTGTTTATGCCGACCCTGAGCTGCCAAATGCATATGAGTTGGCCAAGTCTCGTTTAAAGGATTTAAAAGGCAAGCTCTCCACTCCCGTTGTTGCGCCGCGCATTGACCCCGTAACCTCCAGCGAGGTGGTGCGCGAGTTTGCCAAAGCAGACTTCATCAGTGCAGTCGAACGATCTAAGCATCTGATTGAAGGTGGGGACTTCATGCAAGTGCAAGTGGGCCAGCGGTTGAAGAAGAAATTTTCGCAAAGTCCCTTATCTTTGTACCGAGCGTTGCGATCTTTAAATCCAAGTCCGTACATGTATTTCTACAACTTTGGGGACTTCCAAGTTGTTGGCGCCTCGCCCGAGATTTTGGTCAGGCATGAGCCAACCCCTGAAGGCGCTAAAGTAACCATTCGACCGTTGGCGGGCACGAGACCAAGGGGGGCCACGACGCAGGACGATTTGCGCATCGAACAAGAGCTCATCAACGATCCCAAAGAAAGGGCTGAGCATGTCATGCTGATTGATTTGGCGCGCAATGATATCGGGCGCATAGCTAAGCCCGGCTCTGTTCAAGTCACTGAGGCCTTTAAAGTTGAACGCTACAGCCATGTTATGCATATCGTCAGCAACGTTGAGGGCTTGGTAAAAGACGGACTGAGCAGCATGGATATTTTTCGCGCAACCTTTCCTGCTGGCACTTTAACGGGTGCTCCCAAAGTCCATGCGATGGAGCTGATCGATCAACTCGAGCCTACCAAGCGCGGCATTTACGGCGGTGCTTGTGGTTATTTAAGTTTTGCTGGGGACATGGATATTGCAATTGCTATTCGCACTGGCATCATTAAGAATGGATACCTTTATGTGCAGGCAGCTGCAGGCGTTGTGGCTGATTCGGTGCCCGAGCTCGAGTGGTTAGAAACTGAGCACAAAGCTAGGGCATTGCTTAGGGCCTCTGAGCTTGTGGAGGAGGGATTGCAATGAGCGCACTTCGTATATTAATGATAGACAATTACGATTCCTTCACCTACAACTTGGTGCAGTATTTTTGTGAGCTAGGGGCGGTGGTGGATGTTCAAAGAAATGACGAAATTACACTTGCACAGATTGGCGAGATTAAACCCGATCGTTTGGTAATATCCCCAGGCCCATGCTCACCCAGTGAGGCAGGCGTGTCTGTTGCAGCGATTCAACATTTCGCTGGCAAAATTCCTATCCTCGGCGTGTGCCTTGGGCACCAAAGCATAGGCGCGGCCTTTGGTGGCAAAGTGGTTCGTGCAAAAGCACTCATGCACGGCAAAACCAGTTTGATCACAACGACTCAAACTGGTGTCTTTAGCGGATTGCCTGAGCAATACACTGTCAACAGATATCACTCATTAGCAATTGAGCGAGCCTCTTGCCCGCCCGAGCTTGACGTCACTGCTTGGTGCGATGATGGTGAAATAATGGGCGTTCGTCACCGAGAGGTCTACGTGCAGGGCGTGCAGTTCCACCCCGAGTCAATTTTGACGGAACATGGGCACGCTTTGATGAAAAACTTTATGGATCTTGCCTAGATCCCTCTTTAACGAAATAAAACATAGTTTATGAGTATTACACCTACCGAAGCGTTGCAAAGAACGATCGAGCACCGAGAGATCTTTCATGATGAGATGTTGCATTTGATGCGCATGATTATGAAAGGTGAGATGTCCCCAGTCATGATGGCTGCTATTGTGACGGGCTTGAGAGTGAAAAAGGAGACGATAGGTGAGATCACGGCTGCGGCGCAGGTGATGCGTGAATTTGCAACCCCAGTTCACGTGAAGAACCCCACCCATTTGGTAGACATTGTCGGCACAGGTGGAGACGGTGCGCACACCTTTAATATTTCGACCTGTTCGATGTTTGTGGTTGCTGCTGCGGGCGCACGCGTCAGCAAGCACGGTGGGCGCAGTGTCAGCAGCAAGAGTGGTAGCGCTGATGTGCTTGAAAATTTAGGAGTCAATATCAATTTAAGCCCTGAGAACATTGCGATGTGTATTGATCAAATCGGGCTTGGGTTTATGTTTGCGCCTAATCACCACCCTGCTATGAAAAATGTAGCTCCCGTTCGCAAAGAGCTCGGAGTTAGAACTATTTTCAATATTCTGGGGCCTTTGACCAACCCGGCTCAAGCACCTAATATTTTGATGGGCGTATTCCATGAGGATTTGGTTGGCATTCAAGTGCGTGCGCTCGAACGACTGGGCGCAAAGCACGCATTGGTGGTTTACGGAAGAGACGGCCTAGACGAAGTCAGTTTAGGTGCAACGACTGTGGTGGGCGAATTAAAGGACGGCAAGATCACAGAGTATGAATTACATCCAGAAGATTTTGGCGTCTCCATGAGTTCCAATCGTGCCTTAAAAGTGAAGACTCCTGAGGAGTCAAAAGCGATGTTGATGTCTGTGTTGAGTAACGAGGACGGACCACCCAAGGATATTGTTTGTCTAAACGCTGGTGTAGCCTTGTACGCCGCTAATGTGGTTGATAGTGTGCAGGCGGGGTTGGAGCTTGCGAGAAAAACTATTGCATCTGGCGCTGCAAAAGCCAGACTGACTCAGATGATTGAACTCACCCAGAGGCTGGGGAGTTGACAGGTTAAATAATGAATAGATACCTAGGAAAAAAATAGCTAATATATGACTGATATTCTCAAAGAAATTGTGGCTGTTAAGCACTTGGAAATCGCCGACGCAAAGCGCAAAGTCTCCTTAGAGATGATTAGAGACGATGCGTTTACGAGGGTGTTGACGCGTGACTTTGTTGGCGCGTTAAGAAAAAAAATAGCTGTTGGACAGCCTGCAGTTATTGCAGAGGTCAAAAAAGCGAGTCCTTCAAAAGGGGTGTTGAGGGAGGACTTTATCGCTGCTGATATTGCACAAAGTTATGCGCAGTCTGGTGCTGCGTGTTTGTCGGTTTTAACGGATAAACAGTTTTTTCAAGGCGGTGTCGACTATCTCAAGCAGGCCCGCGCCTCTTGCGATTTGCCTGTGCTTCGCAAAGACTTTATTGTTGACGCTTACCAGGTCTACGAGTCTCGTTCAATGGGTGCGGACTGTATTTTGCTTATTGCTGCGTGTTTGGATGATGCACAGATGTTGGAGTTTGAATCCATTGCACATTCGCTTGGTATGGCTGTTTTGGTTGAAGTTCACGATAAAGTGGAGTTGGAGCGTGCCTTAAAACTTAAAACACCATTGATTGGTGTCAATAACCGTAATTTAAGGACCTTTGAGGTCGATTTGTCAACGACTACCGACGTGGTTAGTCTTGTGGCCAATTGGCCAGGGGAGCGTTTATTGATCTCAGAGAGTGGCATCCGTTCGCAAGACGATGTTAGGCTTTTGAAAGGCGCTGGAGTGCACGCATTTTTAGTGGGTGAAGCTTTCATGCGCGCTTCAGATCCTGGCGATGCGTTGGCAGATTTATTCTTCAAAGACGTGTCTGCCGCTTAAAGATGTGGGCCCGTCTTTTGGGATTATTGACCTCTAACTAGGCCATACGGCAACTACGGAATTTATTCATTTGAACCAGGCCTTTGATTTCGATAATGCGGCTTTACGGCAGTGGGAACCGCTTAATGAGTCAAGGGGTGTTGATTTAGACCCCCAATGGAGCGGTGTTCTAGAGCCCTTTTGGCGCTCTGAGTGCGGTGCTCAGTTGAGCCAATTTTTATTGAGTCGATTAAAAAGTGGTGCGCGAATTTATCCCCCTACCCCTTTCAAGGCTTTGGAGTTAACGCCGTTAAAGCAGGTCAATATAGTGATTTTGGGGCAAGACCCCTATCACGGCGAAGGGCAGGCCCATGGCCTTGCTTTTTCTGTATCCCCGGGCGTGAAGTCCCCCCCTTCTCTTGTGAATATTTTCAAAGAGCTAGAGCGTGACCCAGACCTTTCAGGCTTTAAAGCCCCCCTTAGCGGTAATTTGGAGCCCTGGGCGCGACGAGGTGTGCTGCTTTTGAATACAACCCTAACGGTCGAGCAAGGAGCGCCTGCGTCTCACGCTGGGCGGGGTTGGGAGATTTTGACGGATCAATTGATTGCGCTAATTAGTGCGCAGAAAAAACCTTTGGTATTTATGCTTTGGGGCGCGCATGCTCAGTCAAAAGTTGAGGTGATCCGGTCCTCAGCGGGTTGGAGTGAAGTGAACAGACTTATTCTGACCTCCAACCACCCCTCCCCCTTGTCTGCCTTAAGAGGTAAAACCCCTTTTATTGGAAACAGCCATTTCTCTTTGGCCCAGACTTGGTTAGCCCAAAGAGGGGTCGCGCACGACTGGGCGCTATAAACGAATTCTTAAGTATTCTTTATCTTTGGATAAGCCCTTAAAATCCGGTGCGTGGAGTCGGTCTTTTGCGTTGGGTTGTGTGCTGGGCTAGGTAAGCCGCGCGCTGTTGTTAAAAATTACTTAAAAAAATCAAATTTAGGGAAAATGAAGCATTAGGGCTACAGCTAAGTTTGAAATATATGTTATATTATCGGGTTCGCCGGAGGGGTGCCCGAGTGGCTAAAGGGGGCAGACTGTAAATCTGTTGGCTTACGCCTACATTGGTTCGAATCCAATCTCCTCCACCATCGAAAGACGAGTGGGACGTATGGGTAACCTACGACATCGGCGGAAGTGGTTTGAGTAATCCGTGCGGGATTAGTTTAATGGTAAAACTACAGTTTTCCAAACTGTTGTCGAGAGTTCGATTCTCTCATCCCGCTCCACATTTTTCCATCGCGGATTGGTGGTGAGTTGGTAATGCCCATGTGGCTCAGTGGTAGAGCACTCCCTTGGTAAGGGAGAGGTCGCGGGTCCGATTCCCGCCATGGGCACCATGGCCTTCTAATGGGTGCGATGGCGGTAACTTTCGTGTGTTAATTTTTCGGAGTCTAAAAAATGGCAAAAGGCAAATTTGAACGTACCAAGCCACACGTTAACGTGGGCACAATTGGTCACGTGGACCATGGTAAGACGACGCTAACAGCGGCGATTACAACGGTTTTATCTACAAAGTTTGGTGGTGAG